>NZ_JBTJEQ010000116.1:0-510 GCF_054456675.1 Jatrophihabitans sp. YIM 134969 | reverse complement strand
AACACCGGCACCCTCACCTGGGACACCGGCTGCGGCTACTGGGGCTTCTACGGCGGCGGCCGCTTCACCAACGCCACCGGCGGCACCTGGACCATCACCGGCACCGGCACCAACGGCATCACCGACTTCGGCGGCCCCGGCACCAACGCCGTCGTCAACGCCGGCACCACCACCGTCACCCTCGCCACCACCGGCACCACCGTCACCTCCACCGTCGGGTTCGCCGACACCGGCACCGTCACCGCCACCACCGGCACCCTCGCCCTGCAAGGCGGCGGCGTCGCCGACACCCCCGACACCGGCGCCTGGAACCGCACCCTCACCGGTAGCACCGTCACCGGCACCGCCGCCTGGACCGGCGGCACCCGCACCGCCACCACCACCACCGGCACCGGCCTGCGCATCGACGGCGGCGACAACACCGTCGGCACCGGCACCCTCACCGGCCTCACCCTCACCGGCGGCACCCTCACCGTCGCCGACACCAAGACCCTCACCGTCGCCGGCCTC
>NZ_JBTJEQ010000115.1:0-534 GCF_054456675.1 Jatrophihabitans sp. YIM 134969 | reverse complement strand
GCCGCGGACATGGACACCGCCGCGGACATGGACACCGCCGCGGACATGGACACCGCCGCGGACATGGACACCGCCGCGGACATGGACACCGCCGCGGACATGGACACCGCCACTGATGCCGAGGCCGCCGCTGATGCCGACGCCAGCGATGCCGACGCCGGTGCCGATGCCGGTGGCGATGTCGGAAGTGAGGGTGACGCCAGTGACGGCGGCGATGCCGATGGCGGTGATGCCGATGGCGGTGATGCCGATGGCGGTGATGCCGACGGCGGTGATGCCGACGGCGGTGATGCCGACGGCGGTGATGCCGACGCCGGTGCCGATGCCGGTGGCGATGTCGGAAGTGAGGGTGACGCCAGTGACGGCGGCGATGCCGATGGCGGTGATGCCGACGGCGGTGATGCCGATGGCGGTGATGCCGACGGCGGTGATGCCGACGGCGGTGATGCCGACGGCGGTGATGCCGACGGCGGTGATGCCGACGGCGGTGATGCCGACGGCGGTGATGCCGACGGCGGTGATGCCGACGGCGGT
>NZ_JBTJEQ010000114.1:0-581 GCF_054456675.1 Jatrophihabitans sp. YIM 134969 | reverse complement strand
ACCGCCGGGACCGCCGGGCCGCCCGGGCCGGGTTCGGCGCCGGGCTCGGTGCCCGGCGGCGGCCACGGTGCCCCGTCGGTCGGGGTCCGGTGGCCGTGGGTCTGGTGGCCGTGGGTGCCGAAGGCGCGCTCGACGGCGTGCCCGGTCTCGTGGACCAGCAGACGGTGCACGAGGCGGCGATCAACGAACGTTGCATCCTGCAACGCCAGCCTGATGCCGGTGACGGCGTCGTTGCACAGTGCACGGACGTCGGCGGACGACGTCCCGGTGACCTCGATCGGGTTGAACCGGCCCGCGGCCCGGTCGTCGGCGAGGTCCTCGACGGCATCGAGTAGGTGGGCGAGCCGCCCGAAGAACCGGCCGGCCTCGGCGAGAGCCGGGGCGTTGTCGGGTCGAGCGCCGATCACCGCGGTGTGGGCGAACGCCGCGGCCGTGGCCTCCTCGGTCGGCGCGGTGAGGTCGAGCAGGGGAGTGGCGGCCGTCGCCGCGCGCTCGACGTCCGCCTGCCGCCGCACCGCCGCGAGCACGTCGGCCGAGGCGAACCCGATGGCCTGGCCGTCGGTGCCGGCCGCCCGCGCGGC
>NZ_JBTJEQ010000113.1:0-703 GCF_054456675.1 Jatrophihabitans sp. YIM 134969 | reverse complement strand
GCCGAGGGCCGCGGTGGCCGCGGTCTCGCGCGCGGCGGTCCCCGCGTCGGTGCGGCTCACGTCGCCGCGGTTGACCCGGGCGGCACGGGTGCGCAGGGTCTGACGCTGGTCGGCCGAGAGCGCGGCGCTCGTGGCCGGGGCGGTCAGCTCGACGACGACCCGCACGGGAGGCTCGGCCACGGGAGCGGCGTCCGCCGAGGACGACGGCAGCGCGGCCACGGTCGCGGCGGTCACCGCCGTGGTCAGCAGGACGAGCGCGCGGCGGGGGCGACCGAGCGGCGGGACGGCACGGGAGCGACGGTGCGAAGGGGACACGGGGAGCAGTGTGCGGGCCGTGTGCGGGCGCGAACGGGATCAGGTCAGACCTGTTGCGGCCAGTGGCCGCTTCCGGCCACAGCGCTCACGTCGAGGTGGATCAGATCCAGCCGCGCCGAGCGGCCTCGGCTCCCGCCTGGAACCGGTTCGCCGCCCCGAGTTCGGCCAGCAGCTCCTGGCTGCGCCGGCGCAGCGTGCGGGCCGAGATGCCCAGTTGGCGCGCGATGACCTCGTCCTTCAGGCCCGCTCCGATGAGGGTGAGCAGGGCCTGCTCCCCCGCGGTCGCCGGACGGTGCGACACGGGGGTCGACCGCTTCCCGCCCGGGGCCGCGACCGAGGTGGTGGCCCCGAGCGTCGCGGTGCGCGCCGCTGCGACCGCCGCCGCCGC
>NZ_JBTJEQ010000112.1:0-765 GCF_054456675.1 Jatrophihabitans sp. YIM 134969 | reverse complement strand
CGCGGCGCCGACGGGGCGGACGTGGCCGACCCGCGCGGGGGCGCCGCCGCGCGGGCTGAGCGCCGGACGTGCCAGGATCGGGGCGTGGTCGACCGGCTCTCGTCGCTCGACGTCTCGTTCCTCTACCTCGAGGGACCGACGACGCCGATGCACGTCGGTGAGCTGCTCACGTTCAGCCCCGCGCCTGACACCCGCCTGGACTACGACCGGTTGCTGCGGCTCATCGAGTCGCGCATCGCGCTCGTGCCGCGGTACCGGCAGAAGGTGCGGACCGTCCCCGGCAACCTCGCCGCGCCGGTCTGGGTGGACGACCCCGACTTCGACATCACGTTCCACGTCCGCCGCTCCGCGCTGCCCCGCCCCGGCTCGGACGAGCAGCTGCGCGAGTTCACCGCCCGGATCATGTCCCGGCCGCTCGACCGCAGCCGGCCGCTCTGGGAGATGTACCTCGTCGAGGGGCTCGACGCCGGCACCGGACCGGGCCGGGTCGCGATCATCACCAAGACGCACCAGGCACTGGTCGACGGCGTCACCGCGATCGACATCGGCACCGTCGTCCTCGACGCCACCCCCGACGCCCACGACCCACCCGACGACCTCTGGGTGCCCGAACCCGAGCCGCGGGACGCCGAACTGGTCGCCCAGGCGGTCGTCGAACTGGTCCGGCGGCCCGCGCGGGCGGTCGACGTCGTGCGGGCCGAGGTCGCCGACGTGCGGTCGGCGGTCGGCCGGGTCGCCGGTGCGGTGGGCGGCGTCGTCGCGGCC
>NZ_JBTJEQ010000111.1:0-787 GCF_054456675.1 Jatrophihabitans sp. YIM 134969 | reverse complement strand
GCTGACGGGTGGTCCTCCGCTCGCGGTCGCCGCCGGGTCGGCCGTCGGGGCGGTCGCCGTCGTGGTCCTGGCGGCCCGCTTGGCTCGCCGCGCCGAGTCCCGCCGCCGGGATCTCGCCACGGCCTTGGCCGTGCTGCGCGGCGAACTCGACGCCGGGCGCCCGTTCGTCGACGCCCTGCTCGCAGCCCGGGAACGCGCCGGTGCCGCGGCGGACGCCTTCGACCTCGGCTCCGGAACCGCGGCGTCCGACCCGATCCGACCCGACGCGGTGGCCCACGCCCGCCGCTGCCTGACCACCGGCGCCGGGCTGGTCGCCGTGGCCGGTGCGCCGTGGTCCGCGGTGGCCGCGGGGATCGCCCGCGACGTCGCCGCCCGCGACGCCCGCGAGCGCGAGATCGGCTCCGCGCTGGCCGGTGCCCGGGCCAGCACCGTGGTGCTCGCCGGGCTGCCGCTGCTCGGCCTCGGGCTGGCCGCCACCCTGGGCGCGGATCCGGTCGCCTTCCTGCTGCACGACCCCGCCGGTCGGTGGGTCCTGGCGGCCGGCGCCACGCTCGACCTGCTCGGCGTCGCCGTGTCGAGCGCCGTCGCCTCGCGGGCGGCCCGATGAGTGTCGCGCTGTGGCTGCTCGGACTCGGGGTCCTGCTGTTGCCCCCGCGGTCGGCGTGGCCGACCGGACGCCGCAGCCGTCGGCGGCCCGGTGAGGACCCGGCGCTGCCCGCGGTGCTCGACCTCGTCGCGGTCGCGTTGCGAGCGGGTGCCGCCCCCGGCGCCGCACTGGTCGCCGCCG
>NZ_JBTJEQ010000110.1:0-867 GCF_054456675.1 Jatrophihabitans sp. YIM 134969 | reverse complement strand
GGCGCAGCACCTCGTCATCGATGTGCATCCGGCCCGCAAGGCGCAGCGACGGTGCGGCAAGTGCGGTGTGCGGTGCCCCGGTTATGACCGCGGAGCCGGCGTGCGGCGGTGGCGGTCGCTGGATTTCGGGACGACCCAGGTGTGGTTGCAGGCCGACGCGCCGCGGGTGCGCTGCGCGCAGCACGGCCCGGTGGTGGCGCAGGTGCCGTGGGCGCGTCACGGCGCCGGTCACACCCGCCCGTTCGACGACACGGTGGCGTGGCTGGCGACTGCGACGTCGAAGTCGGCGACCACGGCGTTGATGCGGGTGGCGTGGCGGACCGTGGGAGCGATCGTGGCCCGGGTGTGGGCCGACGTCGAGACCTCGACGGACCGCCTGGGCGGGTTGAGGCGCATCGGGATCGACGAGGTGTCGTTTCGCCGCGGCCACGACTACCTGACCGTGGTTGTCGACCACGACACCGGCCGGCTGGTGTGGGCTGCGCCCGGGCGTGACAGCGCCACCGTCGAGGCGTTCTTCGACGCGCTCGGGCCGCAGCGCTGCACCCAGATCACCCACGTGTCGGCTGATGCCGCGAACTGGATCGCCGCCGCGGTCACCGCCCGCTGCCCGACCGCGGTGCGGTGCACCGACCCGTTCCACGTCGTCGCCTGGGCCACCGACGCACTCGACACGGTCCGCCGCAGGATCTGGCGCGAAGTCCACGCCGCCGCCCGCCGCACCGAACCCAAAGGCCGCCATGGCGTGCACCCCGTCCCGCCCCGGCCGTTGACCGAACGGGCCGCGGCGATGAAGAACGCCCGCTGGGCGTTGTGGAAGAACCCCGAACATCTCACCGCCCGCCAGCAGCAGAAGCTGGCCTGGAT
>NZ_JBTJEQ010000109.1:0-929 GCF_054456675.1 Jatrophihabitans sp. YIM 134969 | reverse complement strand
AGCGGAGCCGCGGCGTCGGGCGCGCGGTCGCCGCCGTGACCGGCACGCGTGCGGGGAGCGGACTTCCGGGCCGTGGACCGTGGGGTGGACCGCGCGGCCGCGGATCGGACCGGGGTCGGACGCGGGGTGACGGTCGTGGCGTCGCCCGCCGTGGGGACGCCCGGCCGTGGCCCGGCCTCACGAGCGGCGAGGACCAGTTCGGCGAGCGACTCCTCGATGAGCGAGCCGAGGACGTCGACGTCGGGCATGGCGTCCCGGTCGGCGTTGAGGCCGTAGTAGACGCCGCCGTCGTAGGAGGTGAGGCCGACCGCGATCGCCTGACCGCGCGCGAGCGGCACGATCGGGAACAGCTCGTCGAGCCGGGCGCCCGCCGCGTAGAGCGGGAACTGGGGGCCGGGCACGTTCGTGACAACCAGGTTGAACAGCCGACGGGTCAGGCCGTAGGCCGCGCGGGCGCCCATGGCGTGCAGTGTCGGCGGGGCGAATCCTCCCAGCGCGACGATGGAATCGGCGCCGATCGACTGTCCGGACTCGCTGTGGGCGCGCATCGCGTACGTGACCTGGCTCAGCCGCACCAGCGGGTTGGGTTCGCCGACCGGGAGGTCGACGACGTACGAGGAGACCCGCCCGTTGCCGAACGGTCCGGCCCGCCCGGCGTCGTCACGCACGGACACCGGGACCATCGCCCGCACCGACGTACCGGGGTTCACCGCCTCGCCGCGGAACAGCAGCCAGCTGCGCAGGGCGCCGGCGACCGTCGCGAGGACGACGTCGTTGACCGTCCCGCCACGGGCGGCACGGACGGTGCGGTAGTCCTCGAGCGCGGTGCGGGCCACGCCGTAGCGCCGCTGCGCGCCGATGTCGACGTTGAGCGGCGAGTGCGGCGCCGGGCGCGCGGCGGTCCGGGCGGCCGCGACGACGCCGCCCAC
>NZ_JBTJEQ010000108.1:0-981 GCF_054456675.1 Jatrophihabitans sp. YIM 134969 | reverse complement strand
CGCGGCGTCGCCCGAGGCACCGGACCCGCACCCGCCGACGGGCGGAGCCGGACCGGGCGGCGTGGTCCCCGGCGGGGAGCGGATGGCCGAGCGCGGTCTGGTGCTGCCCCGCGGCGCGGCGCCGCTACCCGCCGTGCGCACCGCGAAGGCGTGGGTGCTGGTCGACCTGGGCCGCGGGACGGTGCTCGCCGCGGGCGACCCCCACGGGCGCTACCAGCCCGCGAGCGTGCTCAAGACGCTCACGGCCGTCGTCCTCACCCACCGGCTGACCGGCCGCGAACGCGTGCCGATCAGCCAGACGGCGGCCGACACCGAGGGCTCGGCCGTCGGCCTGGTGCCCGGCGGCAGTTACACCGCCGACATCCTGTTCCGCGCGATGCTGATGATGTCCGGCAACGACGCGACCGAGGCCCTCGTGGGCGCGGCGGGCGGCGACACCCGCGTGGTCGCGGCCATGAACGACACCGTCCGCGGCCTGGGCGGCTACGACACCGTGGCCCGCACCCCGACCGGCCTGGACACGTGGGACCAGCTGACCAGCGCCTACGACCTCGCGCTCGTGCTCCGCGCGGCCGTCGGCGACGCGCGGCTCATGGCCTACGACGCCACCCGACGGGCGTTGCTGCCCGCGCAGACCGTCCGGAAGAACGGCCAGCCGGTCGGCACGATCGAGATAAACAACCAGTCCGGCGACTTCCTCGATCGCTACCCCGGGGCCGTGTTCGCCAAGACCGGTTTCACCGACGCCGCCCGGCACACGTTCCTCGCGGCGGCCCGCCGGGGTGACACCACGTTGGGCGTCGTCTACCTGCGCGCCGAACGGGCCCCGCTCGACCAGTGGCAGCAGGCCTCGGCCCTGCTCGACTGGGGGTTCCGACGTCCGCACACCGCCGCGGCCGCGGTCGGCACCCTGGACGACCCCACGGCGCTCGCGACCCGCGCCGGTGCGTCGGCCGCGGCCAGTGCCACCGCCGCCGCCGC
>NZ_JBTJEQ010000107.1:0-1216 GCF_054456675.1 Jatrophihabitans sp. YIM 134969 | reverse complement strand
GGTGGCCGCGGCGGAGGAGTCGGCCGCAGCGGCGGGCCGGCTCGCGCCCCGACGGGTGCGGGTGCGCGGGGCGGCGTTCGACTCCGGGGCGGACGTCGCGGCCGGGGCCTCGGCCGGAGCGGAGGCAGCCGGAGCTGAGGCGGCCGGAGCTGAGGCGGCCGGAGCTGAGGCGGCCGGAGCTGAGGCGACCGGGGCGGACACGGTCGGGGCGGTGGTCGCGGCGCCGGCGCCGTTCGACCCGCCGGACCGGTGCGCCTGGATGGCGGCCACGAGGTCCGACTTCTTCTTCTTGGCGGTGGGGATGCCGAGGCTGCCGGCGAGCTGCTGGAGCTCGGGCAGGAGCATCGAGGACAGCGAGCCGGAGCGACGACGGGCGGGCGTCTCGGCGCCGGCCCCGTTCGTGTCGACCCCTGGCAGGACCAGGGTCTCCGTGCGGTCTGCTGTGTCGGTCACTGGCTGTGGTTGACCTTTCGGGACGACCCCGCGGCGTACGACCTGTACGGCGGGCTGAGGCGGCACGGCCCGAGCGGGCCGTGACACCGGTCACCGGTCAGATCCGGTGACCACCGGGTGGTGATGCGTGAGCGTGCGTGTCCAGGGCGAGGAGGTCCGTGAGGGGCAACGCATGCGACGGTGGGGGCCGGCACACACGGGCCCGGACGGCGGGTTTGTCAAGGATGTCGACACACCGGGGCCGTCGGCCCTGCCTGGAGAACGCACACGGTGGGAACGCATCGACCACCGGTTACGCGCCCGACTGTAATCGTGGCGCTCGGAGAGAGCAACACGACCCGCCCGGGGCGTGTTCCCGGATCACGTCTGCTGTCAGGCGGGGTCCGGCACCAGGGTGGCGGTCGCGCCGGAGGCGACGTCGAGCCCCGCGGCCCACCACCCGGCCGGCGCCGCGGCGAGCGCGGCCGCGCGCTGGTCGTCGTCGACCGCCAGCACCAGCACGGTGGGACCGGCCCCGGAGACCACGGCGGCGAGGCCGCTCTCCCGCAGTCGGGTGACCAGGACGCCCGTCTCCGGCATCAGCGCGGCCCGGTACGGCTGGTGCAGGACGTCGTGGGTCGCCGGCAGCAGCGCGACCGGGGCGAGGGTCAGCGCCGCGGCGAGCAGCGCGCCACGACCGCGCCCACCGCCTCGACATCCGTTCGCTGCGTGAGGACATCGGCGCGGAACTCGGCCTGGCCGGGTTCGCGTCGGCACCCTGGAA
>NZ_JBTJEQ010000106.1:0-1364 GCF_054456675.1 Jatrophihabitans sp. YIM 134969 | reverse complement strand
CGGTTGTGGTCTGTCGGGACATCGCTGACAGGTTTCTGTCGGGACATCGCTGACAGTCATGATCGACTAGCCGGTGGTGGGGCGAGGTCGGCGGGCGCGGTAGTCATGGTCTTCGGCGGTCGGGTAGTTGCTCTTGCCGGGTTGGACGGTGACAGCCCGCACGAAGCGGTGACCGTCGAGCAGCGTGATGCGCTGGCCGTCGCGGATGGCGGTGATGTGGTGTCCGGCCCACGCTCTGCCCAGCCCGATGACGGCTGCGACGCCGACGGTGAGGAAGCCGGTGGGGGCCACCTTGAGATGGGCGACGATGACGCGGTCGGGGATGGGCCGGTCGGCGGGCCGGGCCGATGCGGTGGCGGCGAACACGGCGGCGGGAGTGCGACGGCCGAGAGATCGGTGGGGGCGGCGGGTGTTGTAGTACTCGACGAACACGGTCAGGTCGGCGCGCAGGGCTTCGATGGTGTCGTGGGGGCCGTGGGCGGTCAGCCACTTCTTCAGCGTCTGCCAGAACCGTTCGATCTTGCCGCAGGTCTGCGGGTGGTAGCTGCGCGAGCAGATCGTCTCGACCCCGAGGGCGCCCAGGTTGCGTTCGAACTCGACCACGAAGTTGCGGCGTTTGCCGGAGTAGACGACCCCGTTGTCGGTCAGGGACCGCTGCGGGACACCCCAGCGTTGCAGCGCCGATTCCATCACCGACCAGACCAGCACCGCGGTGCCTTCCCCGACGGCGGCGTCCAGGCCCACGACCACCCGGGAGTGGTCGTCGAGGGTGCCGGCGATCGCGACGAGGGTGCCGTCGGTCAGGTGCCATTCGGTGTAGTCGGACTGCCAGCACTCGTTCGGGCGGGCATAGACGAACCGGTGCGTGGCGGACTTCGGCCGCCGCTGCGGCACCGGCGTGACCAGTCCGCGGCGGGTCAAGATCCGCGCCACCGTCGAGATCGACGGCACCGCAGCGTCGGCCAGGTCGGCGGCCGCCAGCGCATCGGCAAGCGCCGACCAGATCGAGTCCGGACCGTTGTCAGCGCCGTCGTCGCCGAGCTGCTTGCGGACCCGAACGATCACCTCCTCAACCTCGGCTGGGGTGGCGTTGGGGCTGCGGTGCGGTGCCCGTGACCGCTCCTGCAGGGCCTCCACCCCACCTTCGACGAACCGCCTCCTGAACTTGTAGAACGTCTGCCTACTGATGTGGTGCTTCACGCAGAACGCCGTCACGTCGAGGGTCTCGTCGGCGTAAGCGATCGCCATCCGAACGTCCATCGGAGCCACCTTCTGGGCCATGCACCACCGTGCACGACCACGCTCGAGGTGTCACCGATGTCCCGACAGATCCGGTGTCAGCGATGTCCTGACGCAGGACAACC
>NZ_JBTJEQ010000105.1:0-1736 GCF_054456675.1 Jatrophihabitans sp. YIM 134969 | reverse complement strand
CGCGGGCTGCCACCGCGGCAGCCCGGGCGACCTGCGCCGGTGGACCGGGCGTCACGCCGGCCGCGGCGTCGGCGACGGTGAGCATCGTGCCGTCGACGGGATCGGCCACCGCAGCGCGCGCGGCGGCGGCGGCGTGGGTCAGCGCGAGCTGGAGGTCCAGGACGTCGGTGCGGTCCGCGGAGTCGGCGAGGCCACGCAGGACCTGCGACAGGATGACGCCAGAGTTCCCCCGCGCCGAGCGCACCGCGCCGGTGGCGAGCCACCGCAGCGCGGCGGCGACGTCGGTGGGGCCGGTCGCGGCGAGACCGTCGGACGCGCCGTCGACGGCACGGTCGGTGAGGCGGTCGGCGAGGTGCTCGGCGGCGGCGGTCGCGGTGCCCGCGAGGTTGCTGCCGGTGTCGTGGTCGGGCACCGGGAACACGTTGGCGGCGTCGAGGCGCTCCCGGGCGGCGGCGAGCACGTCGGCGCTGCGCCGGGCCCAGGCGACGACGTCGGCGACGCTCACCTCGCCCACCGGTGCGACCGCCTCTCCCACGGGTGCGACCCTAGGACGTGGGGGCGACAGTCCGGCCCGACCGCAGCCACCCACGGCGCGGTTCGACCTCCGGCCGGGCGGCTTGGTACTGTGAACGTCTGTTGCCCGGCGCGTGTGCGCCAGGGGCACATTCCGATCCAGACGTCTTGAGGAGTTCCGTCGTGGCCAGCGTGTGCGAGATCTGTGGCAAGGGCCCGGGCTTCGGGATGTCGGTGTCGCACTCCCACCGGCGCACCCACCGGCGCTGGAACCCGAACGTGCAGACCGTCCGCGCGCTCGTCGCGCCCGGCACCCGTCGTCGCGTCACCGTCTGCACCTCCTGCCTCAAGGCCGGCAAGGTCGCGCGCGCCTGACCCCGTCCCACGTCTGACAGCCGTCCGCCCCAGCCGGGGCCGGGCGGCTGTCGTCGTCTGCGGGCCGGCGCGTGGCTGGGCCGGTGAGTTGGCGTCGGCCCGGTCCGTCACCGACTCCCCGGGTTCCGGAGCGCGCACTGCGGCGGAACTCGGGATACTTCCCGGGACGACGTGGACCACCCACGTCGGGCTGGAGGGGTGGGCGTGAAGGTCGTCAGCGCGGCGATGCGCGAGCAGCGTCGGGCCCGTCGGTCCGCCGAGCGGGACCGCCGCGGCGTGGCTCCCCGCGTCCGCCTCGGCCCCCGTCCGTCGGCGCTGATCCGCGGCGGGTGGTCGCCCCGGCCCGAGGTCGGACCTCCGGCGTCGGTCGGTCCGCGGCTGGTCGGCGCCGCCGCCACCGGGGTGCTCATCGCACCGCGGGCCCGGGTCGCGATCGGCGAACGCCCCGTGACCACCGGCGTGCTGCCGTTGCCGCCCGTCACCGTCGGCCCACTGCCCGCGAACCCCGCTCCGGGCCTCGGGCTCGGCATCGCTCCCCTCGCGCCGCACACTCCGCCCGCGGCCACTGCTCTCACGGAACCCGCCGAAGCCGTCGCGATCGAGCCCGCCGCCGTCGAAGCCAGCGCCGTCGAAGCCAGCGCCGTCGAACCCACCGCCGTCGAACCCACCGCCGTCGCGTCGGAGGCGGGGGCCGCGGCGGCCCCCACGCCCGTGCCCGCCGCGAGCGGGACGCCCGCGTCGAGCGCCGAGGAACCTCCGCGGCCCGCGCCGGTCGCGGAGCCCGATGCGCCGGTCGTGGCCGCAGCCGTGGCCCTGACCGGCGCACCCCCGGCCGCACCCGCCACGAC
>NZ_JBTJEQ010000104.1:0-1923 GCF_054456675.1 Jatrophihabitans sp. YIM 134969 | reverse complement strand
GACACGGTGGGGATGCTGCAACGCGAGGTCGAGGCAGGTGGTGGCGCCCATCGACGTGCCGACGCACGGCGCCTTGTCGATCCCGAGGTGGTCCATGACGCGGACGACCGCCCCCAGCACGGTCCCGGCGCCGGCCCGACGGCGCAGGGCCACCGTCGTCCCGACCGCGCCGGCGGCGAGCCCGACCCCGAGGCCGGTGACCAGGCCGACCCGCACGGCCTTGCGGCCGGAGCGGAAGTCGCGGATCTCCCAGCCCCGTCTGCGGGCTTCGTCGCGCAGTGCCGAGTCGGGGTTGACCGCCACCGGGTGCCCGACGGCCGAGAGCATCGGCAGGTCGTTGATCGAGTCCGAGTAGGCCGAGCACGCCGCGAGGTCGAACCCCTCCTGCAACGCCAGCGCCGTGACCGCCTCGGCCTTGGCCTCACCGTGCAGGACGTCGCTGACCAGCCGGCCGGTGTAGACGTCGCCCTCGCTCTCGGCCACCGTGCCGAGCGCTCCGGTGAGTCCCAGCCGGTCGGCGATGACCCGCGCGAGGTCGGCAGGGGTGGCGGTCACCAGGTAGACGGGTTCGTCGCGGTCGAGGTGGGCGCGGGCCAGGGCGAGGGTGCCGGAGTAGATCTTGTCGGCCATCGCCTCGTCGTAGATCTCCTCGCCGAGTTCCTCGATCTCGCGGACCGACTTCCCGGCGACGAACGCCAGCGCGTTGTCGCGCGCGTTGTGCATGTCGTCGTGCGACTCGCCGCCGACGCGGAACCGGACCTGCTGCCAGGCGAACCGGCGGAGGTCCTTGGTGGTGAAGTACTTCCGGGCGGCGAGGCCACGCGCGAGGTAGTAGATCGACGCGCCGACCATCATCGTGTTGTCGCAGTCGAAGAAGGCCGCGGCCCGACCGGTCGGAGCGTCGCTCTCGTCGGCCCCGGTCACCGCGCGAACCTATCGCGCGTGGCTGAGCGCCGGTCTCAGCCGGACCTGGTCCGCCGCGGGTCGCTCAGCTGGTGGGTCGCTCAGCTGGTGGGTCGCTCAGCTGGTAGGGCAGGGGCCGAGCGAGATCCCCGCGACCACGGCGCCGCACGTGCCCACCGAGAGCAACGGCGTCGGGGACGACGAACCCGCCCGGGTGCGGCCCGGGCGGGAGGTCGAGGTGGTGGGGGTGCCACCGGAGTTCGCGGTCGGTGCCGCACTCGTCGGTGCGGAACTGCTGGGCCCGACGTCCGGGGTGCCGCCACCGGTGGCCGGCGCCGACGTCGTCCGCCCGGACGGAGCGGTCGACGGCGTCACCGGCGTGGCCGGGGCCGCCGCCGCCAGGCACGGCGTGGGACCGAACTGGTCGCGGTCGCGGCGGCAGGTCTTGTTCGTGTAGTCCTTCTGCAACTGCTCGGCGCGGGTCAGCGCCGCGCGGATGTTGGTGGCCGACGCCACGGCCCGGTCGTGCGCGGCGCCCTGCGCCGGGATGGCGCCGACCAGGGAGTCGATGCGGGCTCGCTGCCCCTGCGCCCATCCGACAACGAGCGTCAGCCCGTCGGACACGTTGCGCTTGATGGCGTCGTCGCCGATGAGGGTGACGCCCTTCTGGGTGTCGGTGTCGGCCGTCTCGAGGGTCTTGACCACGAGCTTGACGGTGCTGTCGGACAGGCCGCCGGCGGCGGACGTCCGGGCACCCAGAGCCATGGACTGTGGCCGGCCGACCAGATCGCGTACTTCCTGAACCCGGGTCTGAGCGCCGACGAGCAGCGCGTGGCCCTTGTCCAGGTCGCTGCCGGACAACGACACGTCCACGCCCTCTGCGGTGCGCTTGAGGCCGTAGAGGGCATCGCCGGGCAGGGCGCCGCGGGCGAGCCACGTCGCGCCGCCGAGCCCGACCACGACCACGGCCGCGCCGGCGACCAGGACGGTCATCGGGCGCGTCCGCGGCGCGGCGGCGGC
>NZ_JBTJEQ010000103.1:0-1979 GCF_054456675.1 Jatrophihabitans sp. YIM 134969 | reverse complement strand
CGTGCCGGCCACGCCCCCGGCGGGGCCGGCCCCGCCCCCGGCGCCGGCCACGCCTCCGGCTGTGCCGGCCGACGCCGTCACACCCGTCCACCCCGAGCCCGCGATGGCGGCGCCGACGCCGCCCGAGCCCGACCCGGACGACGACGTCGAACACGCGGTCGCGCCCACCTCGCCGATCCGCGAGGTGGACCCGTTCGCCGGGTTGCCGCGGCTGTCGCGCTGGGTCGACCCGTTCGACGACGACCCCGCACCGTCCACAGAGTCCGGGCCCGCCGCCAGCGGTGCTGCGGCGGCGGACACCGAGACGGGCCGTGCCCACGCCGTGCCGGACCCGTCCGACCCCACGTCCGTGCCGGGGTCCAACCCCGCGGCGGTCGAGCCCGGTCCGCGGTACGTCGGTCGGCGTCGGCAGGCCGACGGCGAGCCCGGGCCGGTCGTCCACGTCGTCCCCGACTCGGACCCCACGCCCACGGCTGAGGACGAGACGTCGTCCGCCGCGGGTGCCGGCCGTCGCCGCGCCCGTGACGACGCGCCGGAGAATTCCGGTGGGCGTCGGCGGCGCCGGGACGACGCCCCCGACACCGGCGGTCACACCCGGCCCGAGCTGGTGCCGGACGACGTGCTCGCCCGTCTCCTCGGCCGCTGACCGCACCGGTCCTCGCCGGCGACCGGGCCGGGCGTCAGCTGCGCAGCGGCCAGTCGTCGTCGGGGTCGGGGTTCGCGGCGGCCCGCTGCTGGGTGCCGCGGAGCACGGTGTCGGCGACCTCGAGGACGTGGCGGTCGAGCGGCACGCCGCTCTGGTCGGCCAGCAGGTAGGTCCGGTAGGCGACCTCGCCGAGGGCACGGGCCCAGGCGTCGTCCGGGCGGAACGGGCGTCGGCCGCGCTCGGTGAGCCGGGACGCCGCGGCGGCGAGTTCACCGATCGCGACCTGCAAGTCGACCAGCAGGGCCGGGGCCGAGCCGAACAGGTCGGCGGCGTCGGCGCTGTGGACGACCACCGCCTGCACGTCGACGGGCGATCCGGCGGTGGACGCGGCGGTGGGGTCGGGGGTGCTCATCGAGTCCGAACCCTACCGAGACGTCGGTCGGGCGGTGCCGCTCGTCGGTTGCAGCGCCCGACGCCACTACGCTCGGTCGCCGTGCCGCCCGAGCCACCCCCGCGCCTGCAGATCGGCGTCGTCGGGTCCGGCCGGGTCGGCTCGGTGCTGGGGGCGGCGCTCGCGGCCGCCGGCCACCACGTCGTCGCGGTGAGCGCGATCTCCGACGCCTCGAGGCGGCGGGCCGACCGGCTGCTGCCCGGCGTGCCGGTGCGTCCGCCGGACGAGGTCGCGGCCGGCGCCGACCTGGTGCTGCTGACCGTGCCCGACGACGCCCTGCCCGCGCTCGTCGGCGGTCTCGGGCTGGCCGGCGCGTGGCACCCGGGTCAGCTGGTGGTCCACACCGCGGGCGCCCGTGGCCTCGACGTGCTCGACCCGGCCGCGGTGCACGGCGCCCTACCGATCGCGCTGCACCCGGTGATGACCTTCGCCGGTCGGCCCGAGGACGTCGACCGCCTGCGGGGCACACCGTTCGGCATCACCTCCGACCCGGAGCTGCGACCGGTCGCCGAGACCCTGGTCATGGAGATGGGCGGCGAGCCGGTCTGGGTACCCGAGGACGCCCGCGCGCTCTACCACGCCGCGCTGGCCATCGGCTCCAACCACCTGGTCACGCTGGTCAACGAGACGACGTCGTTGCTCGGCGACGCCGGGGTGGAGAACCCGGCGCGGCTTGTCACGCCGTTGCTGACCGTTGCACTGGACAACGCTCTGCGGTTGGGTGACGCCGCGCTGACCGGGCCGGTCGCCCGCGGTGACGTCGGCACCGTCGGCGCCCACCTCACCGTCCTCGCCGCCGAGGTGGCCGTCGTGCAGGGCGCCCATGGTCGGGACCAGACCGACCGGGCGGGGCACGCGCGCCAAGCGCGCGGCGAGCTCGGC
>NZ_JBTJEQ010000102.1:0-2395 GCF_054456675.1 Jatrophihabitans sp. YIM 134969 | reverse complement strand
CTGGGTGGGCGCGTCGGCGGCGAGCGCCGCCTGCCGCGCCAGGAGACCGCGGCGCCGGTGCTGACGCGTGGCGAGGTCACGGGCCACGTCGAGGGCGGTCTGCTGGGTCCGCCGCGCGTCGGCGGCGACCTCGGCGGCGCTCGCGGTGACACCCGCCCGCGCCACCGCCACGGTCACGAGGTCGTCGAGCCATGCACGGTCGGCGACCGCCGGCACCGCGACCCCGGCCTCCTCGGCGACGCGGGCGACCAACGCCTCGACCTGCTGCTCGTGGACGGCGCACTCCTCGCGGGTGGTGCGGCGGCGGTCCGCGAGCCACGCCTCGACGGCCTCGAACCGCTCGGTGCCGAACAGCCGTTGCAGCAGCGCCGCCCGTTCCGGCGCGGCCGCCCGCAGGAACCGGGCGAACTCCCCCTGCGGCAGGAGGACCACCTGGAAGAACTGCGACGCCGACATCCCCAGCACCCGCAGCAGTTCGTCGTCGGCCTCGCGGAAGCGGGTGCTGACCGGCCGCCACCCGGCGTCGAACTCCTCGAGCAGCACGGACGCCGGATCCTTGGTCGTCCCCTCGCCGGAGCGTTTCCGACGGCGCTGTTCCGGTGAGCGGGTGACCCGGAGCCGGCGGCCGGCGGCGCTGAACTCCAGGGTGACCGAGGTCCGGACCGTGGCCGCCGCGTGGTCGCTGCGCAGGTGGCCCGCGCTCATCCGGTCACCCGGCACCTGGCCGTAGAGGGCGAAACCGATGGCGTCGAGCAGGGAGGTCTTGCCGGCGCCGGTGTCACCGTGCAGCAGGAACAGCCCCGCGGCCCCGAGCGCGTCGAAGTCGACCGTGACCTCGTCCGCGAACGGCCCGAAAGCCCGCACGCTCAACCGGTGGGGGCGCACGTCAGGCCACGTCGTGGTCCGCGGCGCGGACGGCCTCGAACGCCTCACCGAAGAGGGCACACTCGTCGGCGTCCGCCGCGCTGTGCCGGACGTGCTCGACGAACCCCGCGGCGATCTCCAGATCGGAGCGGTGCCGCACCCGGGCGCCGTAACCCAGATCGTCGACCGTGCGTTCGGCGGGCTCCCAGGCCAGGGTCAGCACGTGCGGGAAGCGGGCGCGCAGGCGCTCCATGGCGTCGACCGGGCGCGCGGGATCGGTGACGGTGACGGCGAGCCAGTGCTGCTGCACCGTGTCGTGCGCACGCGAGGTCAGCAGATCGGCGAGCGGGCCCCGGATCTCGGCGAGCCCACGCGGCACCGGTGCCGCGACCTGGTCGACGTGGGCCACCCCCGCGGCGTCGAGCTCGACGAGGTACCAGCCCTTGCGGTGCCGGGCCTCGGAGAACGAGTACGCGAGCGGCGACCCGGAGTACCGCACGGTCGGCCCGACCTGCTGCGCGCCGTGCAGGTGGCCGAGCGCCGCGTAGCCGAACGGCGCGAACACCTCGGCCGGCACGTGGCCGACCCCGCCGACGGTGAGGTCGCGCTCGCTGTCGCTGGCCGCCCCGCCGGTGACCCAGGCGTGGGCCGCGACGACCGTGCGGGTGAGCCCCTGCCGGGCGGCGTCGGCCGCGATCCGGGCGGCGGCGTGCCCGACCACGCCCGCGTGGCCGCGCGGCGCCTCGCCCTCGACGCCCGGCAGCAGGTGGGCGACGGCTGCGGGTTCGAGGTACGGGATGGCGTAGACCCCCACCGGGCCGTGCCGGTCCTCGACCACCACCGGGCGGTCGAGCCCGCCGACCCGGGTACGCAGGTGCACCCCACCCGCGGCGATGAGGGGCGCGTGCGCCCCGAGCCGGATCGCGGAGTCGTGGTTGCCGCTGGACACGACGACCGTGGCGCCCGCGGCCCGCAGCTCGACCAGGGCGTGCTCGAACACCTCGACCGCCTCCAGCGGCGGGATGGCGCGGTCGAAGACGTCACCGGCCACGACCACCAGGTCGACGGCCTCGGACCGGACGGTCGCGACCAGCGCCTCGAGGACCTGTTCCTGCGCGCTCCGCAGATCGGCGCGGTGCAGCGACCGACCCAGGTGCCAGTCCGAGGTGTGCACGATCCGCATGCCCGAGACGCTAGGACGAGGCCCCGACAGTTTCGGGCAACGACACCGTGACGGCGCCCGCGACCCCTCAGCCGCGCTCGCGCCGCAGCCGGTGCCGGCCGTCGTCGGTGCGCACGGTGACGCCACGCGCGGCGAGCGACTCCAGGACGGGCATCGCGACCCGGCGGGTCGTCGCCCACGCCGTCTTGGCCTCGGCGGCGGTGAACGGCTGCGGCAACTGCGCCACGACCGCCTCGGCGCGGGCGTCCCACCCCGGCGCGAGGTAGACACCCTCCGCGACCCGGGCGAGCAGCCCCGCGCGGACCGCCGCGGCGAGCTCGCGGGGGCCGAGACCCGCGGCGGTCAGGG
>NZ_JBTJEQ010000101.1:0-2464 GCF_054456675.1 Jatrophihabitans sp. YIM 134969 | reverse complement strand
GCCTCCCGCGCCTCCCGCGCCTCCCGCGCCTCCCGCGCCTCCCGTGGCGTCCCCGCCCCCGGCCCCGGCTCCGGTCGCCGCGGAACCGACGCCCGTGCCCGAGGACCCCGCGCCCACCGCGATGGAGCCGATGGCGGTCGTCCCGGACGGCACACCGGCCCCCGAGCCCGGTCCGGTCGTCGACCGCAGCCTGCCGTTCGAGTCGGTGCTGCTCGTCGGTCCGCCCGAGCAACCGACCGTGCCACCCGCCGCGCCCCCGAAGGCCGAGCCGCTGCCGACCGGAGCGGCAGCCGTCGCCGCGACCGGTGCACAGGACAACCGTGCCGTGATCCTCGGGGTCTACTGCAAGAACGGACACTTCGACGATCCCGACGCCCGCTACTGCGCGGTGTGCGGCATCTCGATGCAGCAGCAGACCCTGTACCCGCGGCCCGGCCCGCGGCCGCCGCTCGGCGTGCTCATCCTCGACGACGGCGCCATCTTCAGCCTCGACTCCGACTACGTCCTCGGCCGTGAACCCACCGTGCACCCCGACGTCCGTGACGGCGCCGCCCGACCCCTGCGGGTCAGCGGCGACAGCAGCCACGTCTCACGCGCCCACCTGCGTGTGACGCTCGACGGCTGGCACGTCACGATCACCGACCTGCAGTCGGCGAACGGCACCGCGGTCACGCTGCCGAAGCAGGACGCGTGGCAACGTCTGGAACCCGGCCGACCCTTCGCCCTCGTGCCTGGAACCCGTGTCGGCCTCGGCCGTCGCGAGATCCGGTACGAGTCGCACCGGAACACCTGAGGCCGCCGTGCACTCCCCGGTCCTCTACCTGCTGGGCGACCTCGCGATCATCATCGTGGCGGCCCGGTTGCTCGGGCGCCTCGCCCGCAAGCTCGGGCAGCCGTCGGTCGTCGGCGAGATCCTCGCCGGCGTCCTGCTCGGCCCGACGCTGTTCAGCGGCGCCATCACCAAGGCGCTGTTCCCGATGGACCTGCGGCCGATGTTGCAGTCGCTGTCGATCGTCGGCCTGGTGCTGTTCATGTTCGTGGTCGGCTACGAGGTCGACCGCTCGCTGATCCGCGGGCGGGAACGCGTCGCGGTGCGGGTGTCGATCGGGTCGATCATCCTGCCGCTCGGGCTCGGAGCCGCGCTCGGCGTGTGGCTCGCCCACCGGCACGACGTCGACGACGTCCTGCCGTTCGCGTTGTTCATCGGCGCGTCCATGTCGGTCACCGCGTTCCCGGTCCTCGCCCGCATCCTGACCGACCGTGGGCTGCAACGCACCCGCATCGGTGGTCTCGCCATCGCCAGCGCCGCGGTCGACGACGTGTTGGCCTGGTCGCTGCTCGCGGTCGTCGTGACCATCGCCGGATCCGAGGGCGGCAGCGACCAGTGGCACGTGCTGCTGTCGCCGGTCTACATCGCCCTCATGGCGCTGGTGGTCCGACCCCTGCTGCAACGGTTGGTCACCGCGCGCAACCGCGCGGGACGACTCACACCCGACGTGCTCGCGATCATCGTCGTGGGGCTGGTCCTGTCGTGTTACGCCACGGAGTGGCTCGGCGTGCACTACATCTTCGGCGCGTTCATCTTCGGTGCCTGCATGCCGCGCCTGCACGGCGAACAACTGCGCGAGGACGTCCTCGAGCGGCTGGAGCAGATCAGCGTCATCGTCCTGCTGCCGGTCTTCTTCGTCATCGCGGGCCTCGGCGTCAACCTCAGCCAGGTGGGCCTCGCCGGCCTGCTGGAACTGGTCGCGATCCTCGTGGTCGCGATCGGGGGCAAGTTCATCGGCGCCTACCTCGGGGCGCGCTCCGCGGGTGTGCCGTCGCGTCAGTCCGCCGTGCTCGGGACGTTGATGAACACCCGCGGCCTCACCGAGATCGTCATCCTCACCGTGGGCAAGGAACTGGGCATCCTCGACACCGAGTTGTTCTCGCTCATGGTCGTCATGGCGCTGGTGACGACGATCATGGCCGGGCCCCTGCTCAAGGTCTTCTACCCGAAGCGCCTCGTCGAACGTGACCTCGCCGACGCCGAACGGGCGGCCCTCGGCAACGCCGTCGCCTACCGGGTGGTCGCGGTGGTCGACGACCCGGTCCTCGACGTCGACGTGGTCCAGACGGCCGTGGCGATCGCCGCCGGTCGCAGGCCTTCGCAGGTGCTCATCACCCGGTTCGTGGCCCACGCCGCGACCGCGCGCCTCGAGGTCGGGTCCGGCCTCGGTAGTGAGCTGCTCGTCATGACGAAAGCCCTGCAGGAACTGCACGAACTCGCCGCGAGGGTCCGGGTCCCGGGCGTCGAGGTCACGGTGTTCAGCCAGTTCAGCGACGACCCCGCGGCCGATCTCGCGCGGCACGTGGCCACCGCCGAGGCCGACGTCGTGGTCGCCCGCGCGGGCAGCGCGCCGGTCGCCGCGGTCACGGCGGTGCGCGTGGTGGAGGTCGTGGCGACGCCCCCGGCCGACCCGCC
>NZ_JBTJEQ010000100.1:0-2706 GCF_054456675.1 Jatrophihabitans sp. YIM 134969 | reverse complement strand
GTCGTGGCGACGCCCCCGGCCGACCCGCCCGCGGTCGCCGTCCGGCTGACGTCGTCGACCGACGCCGCCGCCGCCCTCACCCTCGCGGCGCAGGTCGCCGTCGGCCGCGGACTGCCGCTGACGGTGTCCGAGGACAGCGGCCGACGCGGCCGGGCGGCCGTCGCCGAACTGGCCAAGCACGGCGTCCGGGTGACGTCGGGCGAGCCTGCACCCGGGTCGTGGTGGCTGACCGTCGCCGACGACCAGGGTGCGACCGCAACCCACCTGCGGGTCCGCGCTGGTGTGGACGAGACCGCCGAGCAGGTCGGCGACTGGGCGGGCGACCTCGTCGCCGCCGGAACGGAGAGCGGCACGTGATCGACGGCATCGCCGACTACGAGTTCGTCAGGTCCCTGGGCAAGGGCAACAACGGCGAGTTCTTCCTCGCCCGCACGCCCGCCCGGCTCCCGATCGACCACGAGTACGTCGCGGTCAAGGTGCTCTCCGGCCTGGTGACCGAGGACGTCTTCCGCCGCGCCACGCGGGAACTGTCGGCGTTCGCCGCGGTCCCCTCGCCCCACCTGGTCACGCTGTTCGACGCGGGCCAGCAGGGCGAGGCGTTCTACTACGCGATGGAGTACCTCGAGGGAGGTGACCTCGAGAGTGCGCTGGGCTCGGTGTCGACCCCCCGCGCGCTCGCCGCGGTGGCCTCCGCGGCCCGGGCCGCGCACGCCCTGCACGAGGCCGGCATCGTCCACCGCGACATCAAGCCCGCCAACATCCTGCTCGGCGACCACACCGCCAAGCTGACCGACCTCGGGCTCTCGCAGTTGCTGACCCCGGGCGTCACGATCACCGGCATGGGCTCGACGACCTCGATCGAGTACGTCGACCCGTTGTTGATCCAGGGGGCACCGGCCTCGCGCGCGACCGACATGTTCTCGATCGGCGCGACGCTGCACAAGGTGGTCGCGGGTCACGGGCTCTACGGCGAGCTGCCCACCGGTGACCCGATGCTCGCGTTGCGCAAGGTGTTCGCGGGTCAGCCCAAGGTCGCGGACTCCGTGCCGCCGGCGGTGGCCGCGGTCATCACCGAGGCCATCAACCCCGATCTCGCCCAGCGGCCGGTCACGGCCGAGGTGCTCGCCGAACGGATCGAGGCGCTGGCCGGGAGCCCGGTCTGAGACAGCAGGCCTCGGGCCGGCCGACGCGTCAGAGGTCGACCTTCGCGTTCTCGCCGACGTCGGTGGCGGGCTTGTTGGTGACCGCGCTGCGCAGCATCTTCAGGGTGCTGGTCACGCGGTTGCCGCTGTTCTCCCACCACTCGCCGCGCTCGCCGACGACCTTGATGAGGGTGACGTTCGGGTCGTCCGGACCGTCGGTGAACCAGGCCTGGACGAACGGGTTCCAGTAGTCGTGGATGCGCTGGCGGTCGTCGACCAGTTCGGCGTGCCCGTCGATCGAGATCCAGGTGTCGTTCGACATGTAGGTGATCGCCACGTGGGCGTCGGACCGGATCTGCTGGACCTTCGGGGAGTCCTTCAACGCGAGCAGCCACAGGTCGCCGTCGAACTCGCTGTCCTGCACGGCCATCGGTCGCGAGACCAGCGTGCCGTCGTCGTCGACGGTGGTGAACATGACGGTGTGCACGCCCTCGAGCAGCTCGGCGAGCTTGGCGATGCCGTCGTCGTCGGTGGGCGGGGTCGAGTCGGTGGACGTGGTCGAGTCGGTCATACCGTCACGGTGCCCAGCCCCCGCCCGCGCCTCACCTCCAGTCGGTGACGACCGTCGCGAGCCCGACCACGAACAGGGCCGCGCCCACGGCGAGCACGCACGGGTACGCGCGCGGCCGACGGTCGATCCAGCGCGACGCCGTCACCGCGACGGCGGCCACCGCGACGAGCCGTGCCGTGCGGGCCAGCAGGGCGTGACCCGCCCACGCGCGGAGGTCCAGACCGTCCCGGCCGGCCGCGCGCGCGAACACCTTGAACGGCACCCCCGACAGCGGTTGCGACCACACGCCGGCTGCGCCGTGCGCGAGGTCCGCGCGACGGACAGCGACCGACATCCCGGGCGTGGTCAGCGGTTGCGGGAACAGCAGACCGTGGCGCGCGGCCACCGCCGTGGTCAGGCCGCCCAGCACGCTGCCGATGCCCGCCGCGAGCACCAACCGCACCACGGCCCGGGCCCGGGCCGAGGCGAACCACCGGGCACTCCCGGCCCTCGGTGCGACCACCCCGGCGAGCAGGAGGGCGGCGAGGGTGAGTTCGGG
Source organism: Jatrophihabitans sp. YIM 134969 (assembly GCF_054456675.1). Taxonomy (NCBI): domain Bacteria; kingdom Bacillati; phylum Actinomycetota; class Actinomycetes; order Jatrophihabitantales; family Jatrophihabitantaceae; genus Jatrophihabitans; species Jatrophihabitans sp. YIM 134969. Next base: position 455 of record NZ_JBTJEQ010000100.1, on the reverse strand, counting down.
CAGCAACGGCCACGAGACCGCCTCGGCGAACGCGGCCGCCGCGAGGACCCAGGCGGCGCGCGGCCGGCTCGCGAGCCGGGCGACCGACATCCGCAGCCGGGAGTCGGTGGCGTGGGCGGCGGGACCCGCGAGGGCCTCGATGGCGGCGCGGGCCCGGGTGGTCGCGTCGTCGACGTCGGTGACCTCGAGGGGCGCACCGATCCGCACCTCGACCCGTGCGCGGCGGTGCGACCCGCCCGGGGGTGCGAGTGTGGCTGTCCCCGTGATCCCGATCGGGACGACAGGAACCCCGTGGGCGGCGGCCAGGCGGAACGCGCCGGTGTGGCAGGTGCCGGCGGCCGCGGTGCGGCTCCCGGACGGGAACACGACCACGGTCCCGCCGGCGTCCAGGACCGCGCCCGCTGCGGCGAGGTCGGCGGAACCGCCGCCCTCGCGCCGGACCGGGAACCCGGCCG
>NZ_JBTJEQ010000099.1:0-3566 GCF_054456675.1 Jatrophihabitans sp. YIM 134969 | reverse complement strand
GGGCGCGCTCGCCGGGCGGGCGACCCGCGCCCCGTTCGGGACCGGCGGCGCGCTCGGCGCCGCGGGCGGCAGCTACAACATCGGCAGCTTGAAGCTCGACATCACCGCCGGCACCGCGCTCACCGACCTGCTCGGCACGCTCACGACGTCGGCGACGGCCGTCCGCGCCGCCGTCCAGGCCGCCGTCGACGACGCCACGGCCGCCCTGCCGGCCGGCGGCGTGCTGACCCTCTCGGGCGACCTGCCCGACCCCGCGGGCCTGCTCGCCGCCCTGACGTCGGTGTCCGGCCCGGGCTACGAGGCAGACCTCGCGGCCGGGACGCTCTCACTGGACCTCGTGCCGATCATCGAGAAGGCCACGGGGAAGAACATCAACGCCCTGGACCCGAACACCGACCTGGTGCCGCTGATCGTGGCGGCGTTGCCGGGCATCGCCCAGGAGATCGTCGACGCCCTCACCACCCAGCTCGACACCGCCCGCGACGCCTTCATCGCCTCGCTCGGCGGCGTCACCGTCAGCGTCGCGGGGATCCCGGTGCCGATCACGGCCCAGGCGCTGAGCGCGTTCCTGCCGGACTTCACGACGCTGACCGCCCCGCTCGGCACGGCCTTCAACGCCCTCGGCGGCGCGCTCGGCACCGTCCTCGGCCAGCTGGGCTCGGCGCTGTCGGCGCTGCTGGCGCTCACCGCGAACGTCCAGTCGACCGGCGACGACCAGACCTTCACCGAGACCGCGCTGCAGCTCGCGGTGCTGCCGAGCATGGGCGGGGGCGTCCCGACCGCCCTGCAGCTCGACCTCGCCAGCGCGTCCGTCGGACCCGGCACGCCCCTGGTCGCCACCACCCCGGCCTCGAGCCCGACGCCGTCCACCACCGTGCCGATGCTCGCGAACACCGGTCCGTTCCAGACCCTCGGCGGCCTGGCCCTGGGCACCTGGGCGCTCGTCGCCGGCGCGTTCATGCTCGCCGTCACCGGCGCGGTCGTCGGCTCCCGCAAGGTCCACGTGGGGGCGCACCGCCACTGACGCGAAGCCCGACCGCGTTCACGTGAACGCGGTCCGGACCCGCACACGACGACGGCCCCGCCCTCCGTGAGGAGGCCGGGGCCGTCTGCGTCGTGCGGGGGTGCGGGGGTGCGGTGGTGCCGTGGTGCGGGGGTGCGGGCACGCGGTCCGGGCCACCGAACTGCACCGGTGGTGCACACCCACCCGTCCCCACCGCGTTCACGTGAACGCGGCGGCCGCCCGCTCGACCAGCTGGACCCACGAGTCGGCCCGGCGTTCCCCCGCCCCCCGGCGTCCACCCCGTCGGACCGGGGTGTGCGTCGACCGGTCCGGCGCCGACGCCGCCGGTCTCGGAGATCGGGATCCCCAAGGTTGCGTCCGCACGGCGAGGTCAGCCGGCCCGATCGCGCCGGTGCTGAGGGCGTCCGGGCCCCGCACCTGCCCGAGTGGGTGCACGGGTGCCCAGCCCGACCGCGTTCACGTGAACGCGGTCCGGGCCCGCACACGACGACGGCCCCGCCCTCCGTGAGGAGGACGGGGCCGTCTGTGCGACGTGCGGTGGTGCGGTGGTGCGGGTGTCAGCTGCCGGTGACGGTGACCGGAACGGTCGCGACGACGTCCGGGTGCAGTTCGACGGTGACGTCGAAGGTGCCGGTCGTCTTGAGGTGGCCCGGCAGGTGCACGGTCTTGCGGTCGAGCAGCGGGCCACCGGCGGCCTTGACGGCGCCGGCGATGTCGGCCGAGCTGATCGAGCCGAACAGCCGGCCGCCCTCGCCCGCGCGCGCGGCGAGGGTGACGGTGAGCTGCTCGAGCTGGTTCTTGATCTCGGCCGCGTGGCTGCGGTCGCGGATCACGCGGGAGTCGCGGGCGCGCTTGATCTGCGCGATCTGCTTCTCGCCGCCCTTGGTCCACGCGATGGCGTCGCCACGCGGGACCAGGTAGTTGCGGCCGTAGCCGTCGGCGACCTCGACGATGTCACCGGCGGTACCGAGACCGCTGACCTCACGGGTGAGGATGAGCTTCATGGTGGTGCTCCTTGGTCAGCGCGCTCAGCGCGCGGTCGAGGTGTACGGCAGCAGCGCCATCTCGCGGGCGTTCTTGACCGCCTTGGCGATCTGCCGCTGCTGCTGCGAGGTCACACCGGTGACGCGACGGGCGCGGATCTTGCCGCGGTCGGAGATGAACTTGCGGAGCAGGTTCACGTCCTTGTAGTCGATGTACTCGATCTTGGCGGCCTTGAGCGGGTTGGCCTTCTTCTTCGGCTTCCGGATCGGAGGCTTCGGCATGTCTGGGATCTTCCTCTGCTACGTGGTGTCCGCTGACGCGGTCAGCGGGCGGAGTCGGGGTCTAGAAGGGGGGTTCGTCGCTGGTGTAGTCGTTGCCGCCGCCACCCGAGGGTGCGGACGGCGCCGAGCTCCACGGGTCGTCGGCCGGGGCACCGCCGCCGCCACCGCCACCGGAGCCGAAACCGCCCCCGGAGGACGAACCCCGCGAGGTGCGGTTGACCTTCGCCGTGGCGTACCGCAGCGACGGGCCGACCTCGTCGACGTCGAGTTCGATGACCGTGCGCTTCTCGCCCTCACGGGTCTCGAACGAACGCTGCTTGAGCCGGCCGGACACGATGACGCGGGCGCCACGGGTCAGCGACTCGGCGACGTTCTCCGCGGCCTGGCGCCAGATCGAGCAGCGCAGGAACAGCGCTTCGCCGTCCTTCCACTCGTTGGTCTGGCGGTCGAAGGTGCGCGGGGTGGACGCGACGGTGAACGACGCGACGGCCGCACCCGACGGCGTGAACCGGAGCTCGGGGTCGGCGGTGAGGTTGCCGACCACGGTGATGACGGTTTCGCCGGCCATCAGATCACCGGGCGTCCGGGCGCAGGACCTTGGTCCGGAGCACCGACTCGTTGAGGTTGAGCTGACGGTCCAGCTCGGTGACGGCCGACGGGTTCGCGGTGATGTCGAGGACCGCGTACACGCCCTCGGCGTGGTGGTCGATCTCGTACGCGAACCGACGGCGGCCCCAGACGTCGACCTTGTCGACGGTCCCGCCGTCGTTCTTGATCACGTTGAGGAAGGTGTCCAACGAGGGCGCGATGGTCCGCTCGTCGAGATCGGGGGTCAGGATGACCATGACTTCGTACTTGCGCATGCTGACGCTCAGTCCTCCTGTGGACTCGGTCGGCCACGGTCTCTCCGTGGCAGGAGGTGCAGGCTGCGGATCCGGAGACTCCGGGCGCTGGCCAACCGCTCCAGCGTACCGGAGACGCAGGGTCGCGGCCTCCGCCGGAACGGGCCCGGGGTGGTCCCAGCCCCGGTCTCAGGTCCGGTCACTCAGGTCCGGTCGCTCAGGTCCGGGCGAGCCGGCGCCGCGCGAACCAGAGCACGGAGGCCCCGGCCAGGGCGGCGATCGCCGCGATGGTGAGCGAGGTCGGCAGGCCCGGCAGACCGCCGTTGCCGTCGCCGGAGCGGGCGTCCGCGAACGCCCGGTCGACCGCGATCTGGTCGCTGCCCGCGCCCAGGGCGTTGCCGCCCGCCGCGACCGCCGCGGCGGCGTCACCCGCAC
>NZ_JBTJEQ010000098.1:0-3731 GCF_054456675.1 Jatrophihabitans sp. YIM 134969 | reverse complement strand
ACGGCCGGAGCGCGGCCGCGACCGCGGCGCGTGGTGCGGCCAGCGCGCGGGCGGCCTCGGGGTCGCGCAACGCGTGGGCGGTGAACTCGGCCTGGACGACCCGCCAGCGACGGTCGTCGGGGAGGTGGTCGAGCACCGCCGAGACCAGCTCGGCCACCGAGGCGGTCGTGACCTCGCCGACCTCGGCCGCGGCGACGCGGATCCGCTCGACCACCTCGGCGGTCCGACGCTCGTACAGCTCGACGAACACCTCGGTGAGGCTCGCGAAGTTCGAGTAGAACGCCCCGCGGGTGAAGCCGGCCGCGGCGCACACGTTGTCGACCGTCGCGGCGCCGAACCCCTTCTCGGCGAAGACCTCGGTGGCCGCCTCGAGCAGGCGGTCGCGGGTCGCCCGACGGCGGGGTGTGACGGGACGATCAGCCACGGTGGGCACAGCGCTTCCTCCGGATGAGTACATTTCTGTATCGGATACAGGAACGTATCCATCGATCGTAACCGTCCGCGGACGGAGTGGGAGCAGCGACATGAGTGAGACGAGCACCGGTACCGGCCGGCACGAGGCGCCGGAGGAGCCCCGCGGGTTCGGGGAGGACCTGCGCGACGCGCTCGCGCCCCGCACCGTCGCGCTGGTCGTCGCGGTCCTGCTGCTGCAGATCGGCTTCGTCCTGAGCTACGTCGGAGCCTTCCACGCGCCGACCCCGTCCGACGTGCCGGTGCGGATCGTCGGCCCGGCCGCGGCCACCCGGCCGTTCGTCACTGCGGTCGAGGGCACCGACGGGCACCCGCTCACCGCGACGGCCACGACCGACCGCGCCGCCGCCGAGGCGGCGTTGCGGGACGGGTCGACGTCGGCGGTGCTCGTGGTGGACCCGTCCGGGACGAAGGACACGCTGCTGGTCGCGTCGGGCGGGGGAGCCTCGGTGGCCACGGCGGTCGAGACCGTGGTGCAGGCCGCCGAACAGCAGCAGGGCCGCACGGTCACCGTCGACGACGTCGTGCCGCTGCAGGACGGCGACGCCCGCGGACTCACCGGGTTCTACCTCGTGGTCGGGTGGTTGGTCGGCGGGTACCTCATGGCCGCGATCATCGGCGTCGCCAAGGGGGCTCGTCCGTTGACGCCGCGCCGGGCGGGGTTCCGCCTCGGAGCGGTGCTGCCGTACGCGGTGGCTTCGGGGATCGGCGGGGCGGTCGTGGTCGGGCCGGTGCTGCACGCCCTCGACGCCCCGTTCCTCGCGGTCGCGGGTGTCGGCGCGTTGCTGGTCGCCGCTGCGGCCACGGTGACGATGGCGTTCCAGACCCTGCTGGGCGTGATCGGGATCGGCGTCACGGTCCTGGTGTTCGTGGTGCTCGGCAACCCGAGCGCGGGTGGTGCCTACCAGTCGTCCCTGCTCCCGCCGTTCTGGCGCGCGATCGGGCCGGTGCTCCCCAACGGCGCCGGCGTCGACGTGGTGCGCCGGATCGCCTACTTCGGCGGCGCCGGCGTCACCTCGCCCCTGCTCGTCATCGTCACGTGGCTGGTCGCGGGGGCGGCGGTGACGGCGGCGGCTGTCGTGGTGCGTCAGAAGCGCAAGCCCCCGGCGACAGCGATGCCGTAGGACACGGTGGGTCGAGACGACACGCCGGGGAGGCGGCTCAGCTGAAGGTGTAACGCAAGGCGCTCTCGACGTCCGTGTGCGTGAAGACGAACCCCGCTGCCGCCAGCTTCTCGGGGACCGCCCGCTGACCGGTGAGCACACCTTCGTCGGCGAACTCCCCGAGCACCAGACGCAGGGCGAAGGCGGGCACCGGGATGACCTCGGGGCGCCGCAACACCCGGCCGGTGACGGTCGCGAACTCGCGGTTGGTGACCGGGCGCGGGCCGGTGAGGTTGACCGGGCCGGACAGGTCGTCGTTCTCGAGCACGAAGCGGATGGCGTCGATCTCGTCGACGAGCGTGATCCACGGCCAGTACTGCCGGCCGTTGCCCAGCGGCCCCGCGAGGCCGAGCTTGGCGAGCGGGGCGATCCGGCCCATGAGACCACCCGAGGGCGCGAGCACCAGGCCGGTGCGCAACGTCGCGACGCGCGCGCCGGCGTCGGAGGCCTGCGTGGTGGCGCCTTCCCAGCGCTCGACCAGGCCGGCGAGGAAGCCCTTGCCCTTCGGGCCGTTCTCAGTGGTGAGGGTGTCGCCGGTGTCGCCGTAGTACCCGACGGCCGAGGCCGAGACGAAGGTCGCCGGGCCGTCGCCCTCCGCTCGCAGCGACGCGATCGTTGCAGCCAGCAACGACGTCGGATCGAGGCGGGACTCCACGAGCGTCTTCTTGTAGGAGTCGGTCCACCGCTTGTCGCCGACACCCGCGCCGGACAGGCCGACCACGGCGTCGGCGCGGCGCAGCACCTCCGGGTCGAGCTCGCCACGCTCGGGGTGCCACTCGGCCTGCTGCTCCGAGTTCGGAGGTCGCCGGACCAACCGGGTCACCCGGTGGCCGGCGGCCTCGAGTTCGGTGCGGAGCTTGGTCCCGAGCAGGCCGGACGCGCCGGCGAGAACGATGTGCACGTTCCCTGCTTACCCGCGCCAGCGCATCCGGCGGCGGCGTCGTCGCCCGGGTCTCAGTTGAGCCCGAGTTCGGCCTCGAAGCTGCCCTTCTCCAGCCGTGCCTTGACCGTCCCGAGGAAGCGGGCGGCGTCGGCGCCGTCGACCAGACGGTGGTCGTAGGTGAGCGCGAAGTACACCATCGACCGCACGGCGATGGTCTCGCCGAAGGCGGGGTCGGACAGCACGACCGGGCGCTTCACGACGGCGCCGGTGCCGAGGATGCCGACCTGCGGCTGGTTGATGATCGGGGTGTCGAACAGCGCCCCGCGGCTGCCGGTGTTGGTGAGGGTGAAGGTGCCGCCGCCGAGTTCGTCCGGCGTCACCTTGTTCGTGCGGGTGCGCTCGGCGAGGTCGGCGATCTTGCGGGCGAGGCCGCCGAGGTTGAGGTCACCGGCGTCGTGGACGACCGGAACCAGCAGACCGCGTTCGGTGTCGACGGCGACGCCCAGGTGCACGGCGTCGTGGTAGGTCACGGTGCCGGCGTCGGTGTCGATCGAGGCGTTGACGTTCGGGTGTTCCTTGAGCGCCTCGATGGTCGCCATCGCGAAGAACGGGTTGAACGACAGCTTGACGCCCTCGCGGGCGGCGAAGTCGGCGCCCGCACGCTCGCGCAGCCGGGCCACGGTGGTCACGTCGATCTCGACGACCGTGGTGAGCTGGGCCGAGGTCTGCAGCGACTCGACCATGCGGGCGGCGATGACCGAACGCAGCCGGGAGATCTTCTCGGTGCGGCCACGGGCCGGCTTCGGCGCCGGCGCGGGTGACGCCGCGGCCGCCTCGGGGTTCGAGGCGGTCGGGGCAGGGGTCGACTGCGAGGCGTTGACCTCGCGGGTCTGCGAGGCCGGCGCGGACGACGCCATCGACGGCGCGCTCGGCGCGGGCTGCGGCGCGGCCTGCGGTTCGGGTTCCGGAGCCGGCGCGGGTGCTGCGGCCAGGACGTCGGACTTGCGGATGCGGCCGCCGACGCCCGTGCCCTGCACGGTCGACAGGTCCACGCCGCGCTCGCTCGCGAGCTTGCGCACGAGCGGCGTGACGTACGCGCCGCCGTCGGAGTCGTCGTCGGACGCCGGGGCGGTGGCCTGCTGGGTCGCGCCGCCGTCGGCCGTCGGCGCGGTGGGCTCGGCCGCGGCGTTGGCCGGAGCCGGGACGTCCGCGGG
>NZ_JBTJEQ010000097.1:0-3872 GCF_054456675.1 Jatrophihabitans sp. YIM 134969 | reverse complement strand
CGCCGGGCCGGACGTCGCCGGCGGCGCCTCGGTGCCCGCCGCGGGATCGGGCGTCGCGTCCGGCGCCGGCGGGTGGAACGGGTTGCTCATGCCGGTGACGCTATCCCCCGCCCGCCCCCGTGCACGACGCCGCTTCCTCCGGCGCGCGACCCGCCGTGCCGGGCGCCGATGTGCCCGGTAGCGGGCACAACGCGCGGCGATGTGCCCGGCAGCGGGCACATCGCGCCACGTCCGTGCCCGGTGGCGGGCACATCGCTGCGACGCCGGGTGAGGTGGATGGGCGGGGGGTGCCGGGGTCTAGCGGTCGGGGAGGTTGAGCTTCGACAGGTCGGGCAGCGACTGCCCGCCGGGCAGCCCGGGGAAGCCGGGCGGCAGGCCGGCGGGGCCGGTGCCGGCGGCCGGCAGGCGGGGCGGACCGCCGGCGGGACGGGCGGCCGCGCGCTGCTGCTGCTTCTTGGCCAGCTGCTTGTTCTTGCCCTTCTTCTGCTGGCGGGCGTTCTTGCGGTTGCCACCGAGCCCCGGCATGCCGGGCATCCCCGGCATGCCGCCGGCCATCTTCGACATCATCTTGCGGGCCTCGAAGAACCGGTCGACGAGGGAGTTGACGTCGGACACCTGGACGCCGGACCCCTTGGCGATCCGCAACCGGCGCGAGCCGTTGATGATCTTCGGGTCCTCGCGCTCGAGGGGGGTCATCGACCGGATGATCGCCGCGGTGCGGTCGAGGTCCTTGTCGTCGACCTGCGCCAGGGCGTCCTTCATCTGCCCCATGCCGGGCAGCATGCCGAGCAGGTTCCCGATCGGGCCCATCTTGCGGATGGCCTGCAGCTGCTCGAGGAAGTCCTCGAGCGTGAACTGGTTGCCGGAGGCGAGCTTGGCCGCCATCTTCTCGGCTTCGTCCTCGTCGAACTGCTTCTGCGCAGCCTCGATGAGGGAGAGCATGTCGCCCATGCCGAGGATCCGGGACGCCATGCGGTCCGGGTGGAAGACGTCGAACTCGGTGAGGCCCTCGCCGTTGCTGGCGAACATGATCGGGACGCCGGTGACCTGCCGGACCGAGAGCGCCGCGCCACCGCGGGCGTCGCCGTCGAGCTTGGTGAGGACGACGCCGCTGAAGCCGACACCCTCCTGGAACGCGGTGGCGGTGTTGACGGCGTCCTGACCGACCATGGCGTCGACGACGAACAGGATCTCGTCGGGCTGCACGGCGTCACGGATGTCCGCGGCCTGCTGCATCATGTCGGCGTCGATGCCCAGCCGGCCGGCGGTGTCGACCACGACCATGTCGTGCTGCGCTCGCCGGGCGAACTCGATGGAGTCGCGCGCGACCACGACCGGGTCGCCCACGCCGTTGCCCGGTTCCGGCGCGTACACCGGCACACCCGCGCGCTGCCCGACGACCTGCAGCTGGGTCACGGCGTTCGGGCGCTGGAGGTCACACGCGACCAGCAGCGGCGTGTGCCCCTGCTCGGTCAGCCAGTGGGTGAGCTTGCCGGCGAGGGTCGTCTTGCCGGCGCCCTGCAGACCGGCCAGCAGGATGACGGTCGGCGGGGTCTTGGCGAAGCGCAGCCGACGGGTCTCGCCGCCGAGGATCGCGACCAGTTCCTCGTCGACGATCTTGATGACCTGCTGGGCCGGGTTCAGCGCCTTGCTGACCTCGGCACCCCGGGCCCGCTCCTTGACCGCGGCGACGAACTGCTTGACGACCGGCAGCGCGACGTCGGCCTCGAGCAGTGCGATCCGGATCTCCCGGGCCGTCGCGTCGATGTCGGCGTCGGACAACCGGCCCTTGCCGCGCAGCGACGTGAAGGCCGCTGTCAGGCGGTCGGAGAGGGTGTCGAACACGTCGCCAGGGTAGTCAACCGGTCACCACGGGCCGTCCCACCACGGTCGAGTGGCGCGGACGACGGTCGAGTGGCGCGCTCAGGTGCGCCACTCGGCGGGTCGGCGCGCCACTCGACGGTCAGGGGCCGGAGACTCAGAGGAGCTCGGAGCCGCCGTCGACGTAGAGGACCTGGCCGGTGACGTAGCCCGACTCCTCGGCCGCGAAGAAGGCGGCGGCGTTGGCGATGTCGTCGGGGACGCCGCCGCGACGCACCGGGTTGCGGGTCGAGACCGCCTCCCGCATCGCCTCGATGGTGGTGCCGACCCGCTCCGCGGTGGCCTTGGTCATGGCGGTCTCGATGAACCCGGGCGCGATGGCGTTCGCGGTGATGCCGAACGGGCCGAGCTCGATCGCGACGGTCTTGGTGAAGCCCTGCAGGCCCATCTTGGCGGTCGAGTAGTTGGTCTGGCCGCGGTTGCCGGTGGCCGAGGTCGACGACATCGAGATGATCCGCCCGTACTTCGCCTGCACCATGTGCTTCTGGGCCAACTGGGTCGCGGTGAACGCGCCCTGCAGGTGGACCCGCATGACGGTCGTCCAGTCGTCGTCGCTCATCTTGAACAGCAGGTTGTCGCGCAGCACGCCCGCGTTGTTGACCAGGACGTGCAGCCCGCCGAACTCCCCGACCAGGGCGTCGACGGCCGCCGACATCGCGGCGCGGTCGCTGACGTCGGCGCCGAGCCCGGTCGCCGTGCCGCCCGCCGACCGGATCGCCTCGACGGTCTCCTCGGTGGCACCGCGGTCGAGGTCGAGCACGCCGACCTTCGCTCCGCCCGCGCCGAGCCGGGCCGCGATCGCGGCTCCGATGCCCTGCGCCGCGCCCGTGACCAGTGCGACCCGACCTTCGACTCCTGCCATCTGCCCGTGACCTGCCTCTGCGTGCTCGTGGGAACGGGCCGTCGTCGGCCCTGCACGGGACCCTAGCGGCGCGAGTTGGACGCCGTTGGATGCGTGCGGGGATCAGGGCGTTCGCGGGCAAGGCGGAGGAGGAGCCGATACCGGGGTTGTATCGGCGACGACGACAACGCCGCCCCCGGATGCCCTGGCCCCGCACGCGCCGACACGCATCCGACTCGGGTCGCTGGAGACACAAGGCTGCGGGCGCCGCGTCCAGGTGTGCCGGACGCGACGCCCGCAGCGTCGAGGTTCGGTGCTCAGGCGAGGCCGGCCGCGCTCTCCTCACGACGACGGCCGAACCACAACAGCCCACCGCCGGTGAGCACGAGCAGGCCGCCGACGACGCCCGGCCACAGCGGGTCGGTGCCGGTCTGGGGCAGCGTCGGCGCCGACGAGGTCACCCCGGAGGAGCCGGTGCCCCCGCCGAACGTGGTCGTGCCGTCGGTGCCCGGAGCGGTGCCGCCCGTGGTGTCGGTGTCGCCGCCGGGGACGTCACCGTCGGGGTTGCCGCCGCCGGTCTGCGGCACGCTGACCCGGACGGTGAACGCGACCGCCGGCGCACCGGGCGCGGAGACGGTGCCGTTGAGCGTGCCCGCCGGCTGGTCGGCGTCGATGCCGATGGTCACCGGGTCGAAACCGCCCTCGGCGTCCACGCCGCTGGTCTTCGCGGCGTAGCCCGCGAGCCGGACGGTCGCGGTGGTGTTCGCCGGGAAGCCGGTGCCGCCGATGGTCACCGAGCCGCCGGGGTTGACGTTGCTGCAGCCGTTGCAGGCGATCGCCGGGTCGACGGTCTGCGGCGGGGCCGCCACCGTCAGGCCGAGCGTGTCGTACCGGAAGGTCACCTGCTGGTCGAGGACCGGGTCGGTGAGGGTGCACTCCGCGTCGACGCTGTAGTCACCGGCGTCGCCGAGGGTGATGCCGTTGTCGGCGGTCCACGTGCCGTCGCCGCTCGCGGTCGCGGTGTCGGTGCTGCTGAACGAACCCGGGCCGGTGATCGTCACCGCGATGGTCCCGGCGGCGGGAGCGTCGGCGGGCGCCGCAGCCGGGGCCGCAGCCGGGGCCGCAGCCGGGGCCGCCTCGGCGACCGTGC
>NZ_JBTJEQ010000096.1:0-4203 GCF_054456675.1 Jatrophihabitans sp. YIM 134969 | reverse complement strand
GGCCCCGACCCGACCCCGACCGCCGTCACGCCCGCCGGCACGAGCTCGTCGACCGCCCCCGCCCCGACGTCGTCGCCGACCGACGCCGCCACCGACCAGCCCTCCGACCCGAGCGGTGAGCAGCCGTCGGACCAGCCCTCCGACCAGCCTTCCGACCAGCCCGCCGACCCCGGCGCGCCCGGTGGCGACGCCGGGCCGCCGGCCGGACCGGGCGCGGACGGCGGACCGGGGACGGACGGCGGACCCGGTGCGGGCGGACCGGGAGCGGGCGGACCCGGAGCGGGTCAGCCTGGCGGGAATCCGGGTGGTGGTGCGCCGGTTGGCCCGTCATGACCGACAAGCCGGTACTGCTGCCCTCGCCCGAGCACCCCATCACCGTCGAGGCCCACCCGGACCGCGTGACCGTCGCCGCGGGCGACGTCCGCATCGCCGACACCACCCACGCGCTCGCGTTGGCCGAGGCCGACTACCCGGTCGTGCGGTACGTGCCGCGCGAGGACGTCGACATGAGCGTGTTGCGGCGCAGCGACCACACCACCTACTGCCCCTACAAGGGCGACGCCGCGTACTACGACGTCGTGGCGGGCGACCGGGTGATCGAGAACGCCGTGTGGACCTACGAGGCGCCCTACGACGCCGTGGCCGACATCAAGGACCGGTTGGCGTTCTACACCGACCGGCTCGAGGTCACCGGCTGAGTCCGGGCGACCACCCGAGGGCCGGACCGAGCGACCCGGCCATGTCGGTGAGGATCTGCACGTAGTCCCCGTGCTCGAAGCTGAACGGCAGGGCGAACGCGACCTCGTCGACCTCCTGGAAGCCCGCGTGCGCGTGCAGCCGCGCCGCGACCTGCTCCGAGGTCCCCACGATGTCCTCGGCGAACAACATGCCGGCGGGGCCCTGCGGTGACCGCGTGCGGGGCAGCCGGGCCGCCGCGTACGCCTCGTACTTCTCGACCTGCGCAGGCGCCGCCGAGTCGGTCGGGATGACCACGAGGCCCTGCGAGACGCGCCCACCGGGGTTGGCGGCGCGGTACGCGCGGATCTGTGTCTGCTGGATCGCCGCGAAGTCCGTGAGGCCGTCCTCGGCGCGGATGACGCTGCTGGACAGGAAGTTCATGCCGTGCTCGCCGGCCCACACCGCCGAGCGGGTGGACGCGCCGCCGTACCAGAGCCGCTCGGCCAGGCCCGGCGCGTGTGGCTCGACCCGGTCCGACCACACCTCGACGATGCCCTCGGCCCCGGCGAACGACGTCACGGGCTCACCCCGCACCGCGCGCAGCAGGCGTTCGACCCGCTCGTAGCTGAAGTCCTCGACGTCGGCGGTGTCCGGGTAGAGCGCGCCGCGGACGTCGTCCCAGTGCATCGGCGGCCCGACGCTCACACCCGGGTTCAGCCGTCCTCGCGAGAGCACGTCGACCGTGGCCAGGTCCTCCGCCAGACGCAGGGGGTTCTCCCACCCCAGCGGCGTGACGGCCGTGCCCAACTCGATCCGCGACGTGCGCTGGGTCGCCGCCGCCAGCACCGCGACCGGCGACGAGATGCCGTGCTGCAGGTGTCGGTGACGCAGCCAGGCACTGTCGAAGCCCAGCTGCTCCCCCAGCTCGATCACCTGCAGGGTCGACTCGTGACCGGGTCCCGGATCGGCGGGGTCGAACAGCCCGATGGTGAGGAAGCCCAGCTTCTGCAACGGTTCTCCGGCACGTGGCACCTGCCCATCGTGCCGGGTGTCAGACGAGGGCGGACTGCGGGGTCGGTCCGGCCGGCTCGACGACGGGTGCCGCGAGCGGCACGGTCACCACGAAGCGGGCCCCGTGGTCGGACGGTGCGAGCACGAGGTCACCGCCGTGCGCCCGGGCCAGGGCACGGGAGATCGCGAGGCCGAGGCCCGACCCGCCGTCGGCGCGGGTGCGTGCGGCGTCGAGCCGGACGAAGCGGTCGAAGACCCGTTCGCGGTCGGCCTCGGGCACGCCGGGGCCGGTGTCGACGACTTCGACCACCGCGGTGGTCGCGTCCGACCGGACCGAGGCGACGACGTCACCGTGGCCACCGACGGCCCGGCGCGCGTTGCTGATGAGGTTGGCGACGACCTGCCCGAGCCGCTCGGGATCGCCGATCACCTCGACGGTTCCGGCGGTGTCGGCCTCGACCCGCACACCGGGTTCCAGGACCCGCTGTTCGTCGACGACCCCGCGGACCACCGCGGCGAGGTCGACCGGACGCCGGCGCAGCTGGTCGCCGGGGGCGTGCTCCAACCGGTTCATGAGCAGCAGGTCGTCGACGAGCCGGGCCGCCCGGCGGGTGTCGCGGACCATGCCGAGCGCGAGGTCCTCACGCCGCGCCCGCGGCGGGTTCTCCCGGAGCAACGACTCGGCGCGGGCCTGCAGGGCCGCGATCGGCGTGCGCAGTTCGTGGGAGACGTCGGCGAGCAGCCGCCGCATGCGTTCCTCGGCAGCGGTCGCCGCCGCGGCGGCCGCCCGGGCCTCATGTTCGGCCGCCTCGAGGGAGTTGAGCATCTCGTCGAACGCCTCGGCCGTACGACCGAGTTCGGTGGTCGGCTTGTCCGGGTGCAGCCGTTCGCCGCGACCACCGCGGGCGATCCCGCGGGCGAGCTCGGTCATCCGCGACAACGGGCGCAACGCCACCGACACCACACCGGTGAGCAGCAGCGCGACCACCGCCAGCATCACCGCACCCGCGACCAACTCGATCGTGCGCAGCCGTTCCAGCGTCTGCGAGATCTCGTAGGTGCTGCCGGTCGCGGTGATCGATCCGCCGTCCGTCGTCGAGAGGGTGGCGACGATCCCGCGGGAGTCGGAGCTGACGTCGACGGCCTTCACCACCGACGGAGGGGCGTGGGGCACCGTCGGCGGTCCGCCGCCTGGGCCCGGCGCTCCTCGGGCGGGCCGCGGTTCGGCAGTGTTCGTCTCGCCGTCACCGCCCCGCACGGTGACGAAGATGCCGTCGCTGTCCAGGATCTGCGGCAGGGCGTCGATGTCGGCGCCCTGGGCCGTGAGCAGCTGTCCGTACCCGACCCGGTCGACGAGGCGTTGCTGCAGGTCGCCACGCAACTGCGAGGACAACGTGCGTTCGACGACGAACCCGACCGCGAGCAGCGCCACCGCCAGGGTGACCAGCACCCCGACGATCACGCGCAGGCGCAGCGACCGTGTCCTCACGAGGCCACCCGGTCGCTCGCCTGCAACCGGTAGCCGATCCCCCGCACGGTGTGGATGAGCCGGCCGCCGCCGCCGGCGTCGAGCTTGCGGCGCAGGGTGCTGATGAAGGCCTCGACCAGGTTGGGGTCGTAACTGTCGTAGCCCCACACCTGCGTGAGGATCTGGGTCTTCGACAACGTCCGGCCCCGGTTGCGCACGAGGTAGGTGAGCAGCCGGCGCTCGGTGGCGGTGAGCTCGACCGGACGGCCGCCACGGGTCACGGTCGCGGCCTCCTCGTCGAGCACGAGGTCGTCGACCTGGATCGTCGGCGAGGACAACCGCCCGGCGCGACGCAGGACCGCCGTCACCCGCGCGACCAGTTCGGCGAGCACGAACGGCTTCACGACGTAGTCGTCGGCGCCGATCTCGAAACCGGTCAGCCGGTCCTCCACGGCGTCGCGCGCGGTGACGAACAGCACCGGGACGTCCGCCGTGGCCTTGAGCCGGCGGGCGAGGCCCATGCCGTCCTCGCCGGGGAGCATGACGTCGAGCACGACGACGTCCGGGCGGAACGCGGCGACGTGCTCGAGGAACCCCCGGCCGTCGGGACGGCCGGAGACCTGGAACCCGGCCGCGGCCAGGGCCTCGGTGGTGGCGTCGAGCAGGGCCTGCTCGTCCTCGACGACGAGCACCCGGGCAGCGGTGGCGGACATGCCACCAGTCTCGGTGACGTCTCTGACCGTTGCCTGAGGGCTGCGGTGCGGGCCCTCGGCTTCAGACCGCCTTCAGACCCGCCGGTCAGCGTGATCGGAGTCAGCACGACCACCCACCGAACGGAGACCGACTCCCATGTCCGAGAACCAGCCCGACGACCTCCGGCCCGACGTGTTCCGCTCCGAGCCGCGCCAGCCCGGCCGGCACCGCGTGCGCCGCCTCGTCCTCACCGGCGTCGCCGGTGCCGTCATCGTCGGCGGGGGCGGCGCCTACGCGTACGCCTCCGGTGACGGCGCGGCCACGCCGTCGGCACCGGCCAGCGGCGCCCCGGT
>NZ_JBTJEQ010000095.1:0-4672 GCF_054456675.1 Jatrophihabitans sp. YIM 134969 | reverse complement strand
CCGCTGCGCGGCGCCCACCCGCCTCGGCGAGCTCGAGCGCGCGGGAGTGGGTCACGCGGGCGGCGTCCCACGCGCCGGCGAGCTCCTGCGCCTGACCGAGGTCCACCAGCACCGCGGGCGCGGCGTCGTCGTCGACCAGCGTCAGCAGCCGCTCGAGGTGGAACGCGGCGACGGCGTTCGCGCCCGTGACGCGGGCGGCCGCACCGGCGCGGGCGAGGACGTCGCGCTTGCGGTCGTCGTCGCGACCGTGCCAACGGTGGTGGGCCAGCAGGTCCAGCACCCGCGGGCTGTCGCCGTCGGCGCCCGCCACGGCCTCGAGGTGGTCGGCGATGCGGTCGTGCAGTTCGGTGCGCACGGCCCACGGCAGGCTGTCGTACGCGACGTCGCGGACCACGACGTGCCGGAAGGCCCAGTCGGGGACGAGGCGGTCGGCCGCGTGCGGTTCGGGCACGACGAGGTCCCGCTCGGTGAGCACCAGCACCGACGGCGCGACCAGACGTTCGAGGTCGGGGGCGGCGGCGTCGACGGTGGCGGCGTCGAAGGTGCGGCCGACGACGCTCGCCACCTTGGCCGTCCGGCGCGGCTGCTCCGGCAACGCGTCGATCCGGCTGAGCACCAGGCTCTCGAGGCTGTCGGGGAGGTCGACCGCGGCCAACGCGGCGGCGTCGGTGACGTCGACGCCCCGCGCCCGCACGAACGCCACGAGTTCCTCGACGTGGAACGGGTTGCCCTGGGTGCGCGTGAGGACGGTGCGCCGCAGCGCGTCGGGGACCTCGCCCTCGAGGTCGAAGACGCGGCGCACGGTGACGTCGACCAGTTCCTCGGCGGCGGCCCCGGACAGCTCCGAGAGGACGACCTCGTGCGCGTGGGACGACGCCAGCAGCGTGTCGTGCCACGGCGGCGCCCCCGCCACGTCGAACGGGCGGTACGCCAACAGCACCAGCACCGGCAGGGTGGCGACCCGGCGGACGACGACCTCCAGCAGGTCGGCTGCGAGCGGATCGAGGGCGTGGGCGTCCTCCAGCACCAGCGCGAGCGGTCGGGTGCGGCCGCGGCGCTGCAGCAACTGGGCGACCAGCAGTTCCAGCGATCCCTTGCGGAGTTCGGGCGTCATCGCGGCCGTGAGGTCGTTCTCCGGCAGGTCGGTCCCGGTGAGCGCGCCGAGCAGCGGCGCCCGTGCGGCGAGGGCGGGGTCGAGGGAGCGCACGGCCGCGGTGAACGTCGCGAGTTGGGTCGCGGCGTCGGCGTTCGGGGCGAGCCCGAACAGGTCGAGCGCGATCCCGCGCCACGCGCTGTAGGCGGTCGGGACGCCGAAGGTCTGCGCCTCGCCGACGGCCACGGTCACCCGGTCACGGTCGATCCCGGCGAGCACCTCGGCGATCAACCGCGACTTGCCCAGCCCGGCCTCGCCGGTGATGCCGACGACCCGCCCCCGCCCGACCGTTGCCTGCTGCACCAGTCCGCGGATGTCCGCCAAGACGTCCTCGCGGCCGATCATGGGTCGGTCGCGCCGGGCGTGGACGACGCCGCCACCCCGGCGGTGCGCCACCAGCCGGCGCGCCGGTGCGGGTTCCGCCTTGCCCTTCAACGTCAACGGGGGCAGCGGTTCCCACCCGAACCGCCCGCCGGTCGCCGCGGCGACGGCCTCGCTGACGTACACCTCCCCGGCCGGGGCCTTGGACATCAACCGGGCCGCGAGGTTCACCGGGTCACCCAGGCAGGTGAACGTCCGGCGGTAGCGGTGGCCGTTGGTGCCGGCGCGGGTGCTGCCCCGGGCCACGCCGATCCGCAGGTCACGCGCCGCCGTGGTCCGGACCAGGGGCAACAGGTCGAGCGCGGCGGCGCAGGCCCGGGCGGGGTCGTCCTCGTGCGCGACCGGGGCACCGAACACCAGGTAGAGGTAGGCGCCCTTGTCGCCGATCGTCAGCTGGAGCAGGTTGCCGCCGTAGCCGTCGACGACGTGCTGCACCGCGCGCACGAACTCGTCGAGCCGTGCGGGGGCGTCGGGGTCGTCGTCGTGGTCGATGCCCGTGAAGTGCACGAACACCGGCACCGCCGGCCGCAGCTCGGTGAGGAAGTCCCCGCGCCCCGCGCGCATCCGCTCGTACACCGCGGGCAGGAGCCACTGCCGGGTGACCGCCTCCGGCAGCCCCTCCACCCGCTCGCGCAGGGGCGGCACGTCGACCGGTGCGGTGAGACCGGTGACCACCACCCCGCCCGCGCGCCGCTCGCCCGTGACGAACCGGCCGGGGAGCGCGTCGACCGTCGCGGTGGCGACCACGACCTCCCCGCGCCCGGCCGTCGCCTCGACCTCGGCCAGGGTGTCCATCAGCCGGCCGGCGAGCACGTCGATCAACTGCACCCGGGGATCGCCGACGACGTACCGGCGGGCGCGGCCCGCGGCGACGGCGACCTTCATGCCGAGCACCGCGGTGCCGCCGCCGGGAAGGGTGAGGGTGCCGCTGCGCACGACCGCCGCCTGCATCGCGAGCCCCGCCGCGACGGCCAGGGTGCCGTCGTCGCCGTCGAGCCAGCACGTGACGGCGTCCCCGGAGAAGTAGATGACGGCACCCGTGTGGCGGTGCAGTTCGCCGAGCACCGCACCGAAGACGACCTCGAGCGCGGCACTGAGTTCCTCCGCGCCCCGGCGCGGGCCGTAGGCGGCGACCAGGCCCTCGGTCAGCGGGGTGAACCCGCTGATGTCGGCGAACAGCGCGGCACCGTCCGCACGGTCGGGCAGCTCGCGGCCGTCCCGCAGCGCGCGGCGGCGGTCCCCGGGGATGTACGCCTCGGGGTGGTCGGCCCCGAAGACGCCGACGTCCGACGTCACGACGGCAGTCTCGCACCGCCGGGCCCGGCGCAAGTCGAGGCCGGGTGCAGGATGGGTGAAGATCACCTCCGTGGCCGTTCCCGGATGCACCGCCGAGCTCGCCCGCACCACGCTGTTCGGGCGGGTCGACCCGACGCTGCTGGTCGGCCTGGAGTCCGCCGCCTTCACCCGACGGCTGGCGCGCGGCCAGATCCTGTTCGTCGAGGGCGAGCCGGCCGACCACCTGTTCGTGGTGCGGTCGGGCCGGCTGAAGGTGCACGTCACGAGCGAGCGCGGCACCGAACTCGTGCTGGCGGTCGTCGGCCCCGGCGACACCCTCGGCGACGTCTCGGTCATCGACCGTGGACCGCGGTCGGCCGACGTGCTCGCGACCGCACCGAGCGAACTGCTCGCGGTCCCCGTCGCCGCGGTCGACGCCCTGTTGCGCCAGCACCCGGTGGTGCTGCGGGCGGTGGCCGAGAGCCTGGCCGCCGGGATGCGACGCCTGACCGAGCAGGCGGCCGACCTGGTCTTCCTCGATCTGCCCCGCCGCCTGGTCAAGCTGCTGCTGGACCGCGCGGGCGACACCCCCGGCACGGTCGCGGTCGCCGCCAGCCAGTCCGAGCTCGCGGCCATGCTCGGCGTCACCCGGCAGTCGCTGAACCGCACCCTGTCCGGCCTCGGTCGGCGCGGCTGGCTCGCGGTCGCCGACGACGGCATCCAGCTGCTCGACGTGCCCGCCCTGTCCCGTTTCGCCCAGTCCTGAAGGGTTTCATCCGTCACCGGGGTGACAGGTCACGGGTCTCGCCGGTGGCAGCCACGGGGTCCTCGTGAGTGCGAAGGTTCTCCCTGCCAGCCACTCCCGCCCCTCCGAGAGGAACCCGCCATGACCGACAACTCCGCCCCCGGCGTCTACACCCAGCCCGACGGCGACGCCGACGACGTCCTCGGCCACCGCGCCGCGTTCGACAAGGTCCGCGCCACCGACGACCGCGCCTTCGACACGCTCGGCGCGGCCGACGACGCCGACGACGTCGAAGGCCACCGCGTCGCCGACCGCGCTGCCGACAAGGCCCTCGGCGCCGCCGACACCACCCCTGACGAGGGCGACGACGTCGAGGGCCACCGCGCCGCCTTCTGATCCACCGCACCACTCCGGACCCGGCGACCGGCTTGCTCCTCAACCCCTCGAGGAGCGGGCCGGTCGTCGTCGTTGGCAGGCCCGGCCGACTGGTGCACACTGCCCCGGTGTCCGCACCCGACGCCGTGCTCGCCGAGCTCGCCACCCTGGCCCGGGCGCTCGCGCCGGCGGTCGCCCCCGCGGGTCACGACGACCTGCTGCGGTCGCTGACCGCCACCGCGCGCGCCCTGTTCGGCGCCGCCGCGTGCTCGCTGGCGCTGCTCGAGCCCGGCAGCGACGACCCCGACGACGACGTGACCCCCGACCGGCTGCGCTACGTCGCGGCCGACGGTGAGGGCGCGGACACCGTGCGCGGCATGGTCATCCCGGCCACGCGGGGCATCGCGGGCTGGGTGGTGAGCAGCGGCCAACCGGTCGCGGTGTCGGACCTGCGCCAGGACGCGAGGTTCGCCGCCGACGTCGCCGAGAACACCGGCTACGTCCCCCGCGCCATCCTCGCCGTCCCCGTCACCGCGGACGGCACGCCGATCGGGGTGCTGACCCTGCTCGACCGGGACGCCGGGCGCGAGACCGCGGCGTTCGACCTGCAGACCGCCTCGCTGTTCGCGGACCAGGCGGCCCTCGCCATCACGGCCGCCCGCGCGTCGGCCGATCTCGCGGCGGTGCTGCTCGGGGCGCTCGCCGACGCGGCCGGCACGGGCACCCCGCTCGCCGAGGCCGCC
>NZ_JBTJEQ010000094.1:0-4770 GCF_054456675.1 Jatrophihabitans sp. YIM 134969 | reverse complement strand
CTGCCGCCGCCGCCGGAACGGAAGCCGCCGGCCGCGAGGCCCGCACCACCGGCGACCACACCGCCGACGCCGGCGACACCGCCCATCCCGCCCATGCCGCCTGTGCCGCCCAGTCCCCCGGACCCGCCGGAAGCGAGGCCGCCGGAGCCGCCCGCACCCAGGCCGCCGATGCCGCCAACACCGCCGTAGCCGCCGGATCCCCCGCCACCGGGGATCGTGCCCTGGGTCGGGCCGTCGACGGAGACACCGCCGGGCTGGCCGACGGTCGTGGGCGGCTGACCCGGACCGGTCGGTTCGACCGGGACGTAACCGGGGCACCCGATGAGGACCCCGCCGGGACCCTCGGGGTTGTAGCCGCCGCCACCCGTGGGGCCCTGACCCCACACCGAGGCGCTGTTGCCGGTGCCGCCACCGCCACCGGGAACCGACCCGGGCGGCATCGTGCCGCTCGGCGAGCCCCCCGAGGACGGCGGGGTCGACGGGGCGTTCTTGCCCGGGTCGATGTCGCCCATGTCCCAGCTGACGTTCGAGCGCACGTCGGAGTCGGCCTGACCCATCGAGCTGTCGAGCTTCTGCTTGTCCTGCTGGGCCTTCTGGGCGCGAGCGGCCGCGAGCTGCGCGTTCTGCGAGTCGGCGTCCGGGCTGCCGGGGTGGAAGTTCGCGTTCTTGTTGGCGGCGTCGGCGTCGGCGTCCGAGAGCTTCGCCGGCGGCAGGTTGTCGTAGTCCTGCTGCGCCTCGGACACGGCCGCCGCCGCCTGCGCGTCGGCGGCGTCGACGGCCGCGAGGGTGTCGGCGTGACCCGCGACCTTGGTGCCGTACTCGCCGAACTTCTGCTCGGCGTCCTGGCTCGCCGGGCCGGTCCAGTTCATCCGGCCGGGCACGGACTTCATGTCCGCCGCCAGCTGGTTCATGTACTGGATGGCCTGCTGGGTGTACTCCGCCCGCTGGGCGCGCCAGGTCTCGTTCGGGACGTTGGTCGTCTCCGCCAGTGCCTGTTCGGCCGACGATGCCATCTCGGCTCCTCCTCGGATGTGGTGCGGTGTGCTGCGGTGTGGTGCGATGCGCGGACGGTCAGGTGCGGTAGCCGCTGTACGCGGGCGGCGGTCCGGGTGGGCCCGCCGGACCGGGCGGACCGGAGAGCGGCGGCGGGGGTCCACGGCGGCGGCCCCGACGCGACAGCAGGACCGCGACGAGCACGACGACCGCGACGAGCACGACCGCCCCCACCGCGATGCCGATGACCAGCCCCGTGGACGACCCGGCGTCGTCGGCCGCGGCCACCGGTGAGGGCGACGGGGCCGGCGACGAACCCGCGGCTCCGGACGAGGGCGGCGGGGAGGAGTCGGCCGGTGGCGACGAACTCGCGCCGGGGACCCCGCTGCCGAGGATGTCACTCGTGCTCGGGACGGCACCGTTGCGCAACGTCGGGTTCTCGTCCGGGTACTGCGTCGGGTCGTGGGCCAGCATGCTGGTGAGGCTCACAACGCCGTACCCGTAGCCGTCGAGCGCGCGCTGGTCGATGTCGTGCTGCTGCCCGCCGGTGTTGCGCGCGAGGGACTGGATGAGCTGGTTGCCGGTCGCCTCCGGCCACTTGGACAGCGTCGTGGCGAGGACGCCCGCGACGAACGCGGTCGCGGGTGAGGACCCGGTGTAGGTCGTGCCGGGCTCCCACACCCCGGGAGAGCGGTAGCCGCCCAGCGAGATGCCCTGGCCCGGCGCGGACGCCACCACCAGCGGGCCGTCGGGGTCGCCGGTGGCGGAGTACGGGATGAGCGTCGCGTCCGGGTCGATGCCATTGACCACCACGACACCGTTGAACGAGCCGGGCGGCGTCAAGCGGGTACCGGGCGCACCGGGCTTGTCGTCGGTGGCGGCGACGAACACCACGCCCTTGCGTTCGGCGTAGAGGATCGCGATCTGCTGCGCGGCGCTCGCGGCGCGGGCGCTGTAGGACATGCTGATGATCCGGGCGCCCTTGTCGACGGCGTCCCGGATCGCGTCGGCGGCGGCGTCGTCGGACAGAGACGGGGTCCCGCCCGGCTTGTCGTAGCACGCGAGCGCCAGCGGGTCGTCCTTCGTGGAGAACCCGATCGTGTAGGTCAGCACCTTGGCACCAGGGGCGACCCCCTGGGGCACGTTCGCGCCGCCCTGGCCCACGATCATGGCGGTCATCGCCGTCCCGTGGTCGGCCTCGGAGTCGGTCGCGGTCGAGGAGTGGGCGCCCGCCTCGCTGTAGCAGGGCGTGGGAGGCGGCGCGACGACGTCCGCCCCGGCGAGGCTCGGTGCGCTCGGGGAGAACGCGCCGTCGATGACGGCGACCGTCACCCCACTGCCGTCGGCGACCTGGTGGTTCGCCGCCAGCTTGAAGGGGGCCACGTACCACTGACCGTCGGTGAACGGGTCGGCCACGGCGTCCGGCGCGGCCGCGAGACCGACCACCAGACACGCTCCGACACCCGCCACGATCCGGGCCGCGGCGGTCCGCCGCAGCCGCAGCAGGTGGGTCACTCGATCCTCACGCGACCGCCGCCGGTGTTCGCGGGGGCCGGCGGGCCCGTGGGCGCGTCGCCACCCGTCGCGGCATCCGGGTCCTGGGTCGGCGCCTGCTCGGCGTGGTCGCTGTGCAGGTCGCCGCGGTGGTCCTGGTAGGTGTCGTCGGCCGGGGTCTGGGTCATGTACCCCGCCGCTGCGAAGTTCTTGATGGCGGCGTCGAACCGGGCGCGGCTGGACTCGTCGGCGTGCTGGTAGTCGTCGGCGATCTGGGACAGCGCCGCCGCCATCTTCTGGGCGTCCGCCAGGATGTCGTCGGACACCGACGTGTAGACCTCGATCGCCGCGTTGTACGAGGCACCGAAGTCCACGCAGGACGGCACGGTCGACCAGTCGCTCGTGGCCGCGTAGGCGTTGAGCGACGACATCGTCGACCGGAGTTTGGTCGCGGTGTCGATGACGTTGTGCTGCATCCACGTCACGGTGGACCGGATCGACTCGATCTCGACGTCGAAGTCGCCCATGCTTGCCTCCCTGCTCCCGGGCTTCCCGCGGGGTCGTGTCTGCGGTGTGCCTACCACCGGTGGCCGACACGGCTCATGCCGAGCCCCGCGGAACGCGAGCTCGGCATGACCGTGGCGACCACCGACTACCAACGGGCGGTGTTCGACTTCTCCGTGCTGTTGTAGTCGTCGTGGCTGGAGTTCACGGCCTGGCCGATGCTGTCCAGCAGCTGCTGCATGTCGGTGATGGCGGTGGTCCACTGCTGCTTGGCCTGGACGTACGCCTCGGACGCCGAACCGGTCCAGTCCGAGCGCAGCGGCTGGAGCTGGCTGTCCATGTCGTTCAGCTGCGACTGGATCTGGCTGGCACCGGCCTTGATGTCCGCGGCCGCCGTCTGCAGCGCCGCGAAGTCGACCTTGAGGTCACCCATGGTGAGTTCCTTTCCGCGAGTTGAGTTCGCGATGTCGTGGTCGGCGTCAGCCGAGGCGGGAGGCGAGGTTGTTGAACGACGAGGACGACGTGTCGTCGGTCGACGTGTAGGTCGACTGCGAGGACTTCAGGTTCTCCTCGAAGCCGTTCAGGGCCGAGATGATCTTGTTCGAGTCCTGGTTCCACCGGCTCATGACCGACTGGAACGCGGTCGAGCCGCTGCCCTTCCACTGGGCGCCGATGCCGGCGAGCTTGCCCTCGAGCGACTTCAGCTGCTGGGTGAGCTGCTGCCGCGAGTCCGCGACGATCTTGGCTCCGCGGTCGAGTGCTCCATCAGCAGCGCTGACTTCACCTGCCATGTCTCCTCCTCCTCGCCCCTGTCGAGGGGGCATGTGGGTCGGCCGCGACGATGGTCGCAGCCGGCGGACGGCGGGTGCCGCCGCTGGCGTCGAGCTGTGCTGGACCCGCATCCACCGGGCCTCGGACGAGTTCCAGATTATCCACGTACGACCCCCTGTAAACCTCCCTCGCTTCCTGGGAAGCGTCACCGGATCCGGGCCGGTGGGGCCGTCGCGGCCGCACGCACCGGTGTGCCCGTCACCTGCTCCCGCGTGACGGCGCTCGACACCCGCATCACACGCCGGGTCGCGAACCGACGTCCGGCACACCGTCGGCCGGGCTCGTGGACGCGATCGGTCGTGAGCGGGCGGCGGGTGCGGGAACGGCGTGATCGGGCCGCTCGCGCCGGGCATCCTGCGACCGCACGACGAGCCCCACGACGGGGCCTGCGGCCAGCCCTGCGGCGAGCTCCGGGCGGGGGCCGCTCGGCGCGCGGTGACCCGTTCGCGTCGCTAGGGTTCGTCCGGTTCGCGCCCGTCCCGGCGAGCGGCGACCCCACACCGACCAGCCCGGAGGAGGCAGGTGACGAGCACGCTGGCGCCGATGCGGCGGCTGTCGGTCCGCTTCGGGCCGACCACCGTCGACCTCGCCGTCCCTCTCGGCACGCTGGTCCGCGACCTGCTCGGATCCGGAGGTTTCCCCGCGGGCTCTCGGATGGTCGACGCCAGCGGCGCGGCGCTGGCCGACGACGACCGGGTCGGCGAGACCGTCGAGGACGGCGCGATCCTCTACGTCGTCGACTCCGCCCACACGCCGTCCCTCACCCGGGTCGCCCCCACCGGCACCGCCCGGTGGGCGGGCACCGTCGCGCCGACCCGGGCGACCGACACCGGATCCGCGACCGCGCCGCCCACGGCGTCCGGACCGGCCACGGGCGCCGCCGTCACGTCGTCGCAGGTCTTCGTCGACCCGGCCTCGGCGGGGTCGCGCACCCGCGCGACCGGGCGC
>NZ_JBTJEQ010000093.1:0-5047 GCF_054456675.1 Jatrophihabitans sp. YIM 134969 | reverse complement strand
GGCGAGCACCGCGCCGAGGCCACCGCGACCACGGCGGCCGGCGAGAGCGCCGACCGCCCGAAGCGCACCCGCCAGCGGCGTCGTCGCCGCGCGGGTCAGCCCGTCGAGGGCGGCTCGGCCACCACCACCGACTGACCGGCTCCACGGGTCGGTCTGGAAACATCGGGTCGTGCCCTCGCCTGCCCTGCCGCCCGCGGCCGCGGCCCGGTTGCGGCGGGCGCGGATCCGGTACGCGGCCGTCGTCGTCGTGGCCCTCGCGGCCATCGGACTGACGATGGGGCTGGTGATCGGCACCGGCGAGTCGGCCCACGCCACCCTCGTGACCGGGACGGCCGCGCCGGCGGTGCCCGGTGGCACCGTCCGGCCCGCGCCGACCACGGTGTGGGACACCGACGACCGGGCGGCGAGCACCGACCCGCTGTGGGTCGGGACGGTCGTCACCTGGTCCGAGCACACCCTGTCCGGCCGGGACGCCGCGTCCGGCGCGGTCCGGTGGTCCTACTCCCGCACCGACCTGTCGATCTGCGACGCCGTCCAACAGAGCGGTCGCGCCTTCGTGTTGTTCGGCCGCGACGGCGACTGCGACGAGCTGTCCACGTTCGACACCCAGACCGGCCGGCGGGGCTGGTTCCGCACCCTGCCCGACGACGGCGAGGGCCGGTTGCAGTTCGGCGGCACGGGGCTGGTGGTCTCGTACCCGGACAGCTTCCACGCGATGCAGGCGACCACCGGCATCGACCGCTTCCCGATGGTGCCGACCAGCGGGTCGGACTGCCGGTTCACCTCGGTCGTGGCGGGTGCGAGCGGCATCCTCGCCTCCGAACGGTGCACTGACGGCGAGCACCTGGCGCTGTGGTCCAACGACGGCGCCGACAGCCAGCCGCAGCGACTGTGGCGGGTGGGCGTCACGTCAGGCGTCGCGGCCGTCGCCGAGTCGGCGGCCGCGGCGTTCGCGTACGACCCGGTGAGCGGGACGCTGTCGCGGTACACGACCGAGAAGGGCGTCGAGCGCGGCGCCGTCGCCCTGTCCCCCACGACCACCGGCCCGGCCGGGGACACCGTGACGCTCGGCTCGGACCTGCTGCTCGACCTCGGCGACCGGCTCTACCGGGTCGACGCCGCCGGCGGGTTGATCTGGTCGGCGGCCGCCGCCGGGCCGCCCACGCTCGTCACCGCGTCGAACCAGGTCATCGCCGACCGGGTGCTGGTGGCGTCCGCGGACGGCGCGCAGGTCCTCGACGCGACCAGCGGCTCCCCGCTGACCACGTACTCGCTGCCCGTGGACAGCGGTGACGGGCCACGTCGGGTGTACGCCGCGGGCGGCGGGCTGTTGGTCGCGAGCGACGCCGGACTGGCGTACCTCCGGTGACCACTCCCTCGGCGGCGCGGCAGCTCGCCCCGGTCGCACCCCTCCCCGAGCGGGTGCTGGCCGCCGCGATCCTCGTGCCGGGCTACACCGGGTCGAAGGAGGACTTCGCCCCGCTGGTCGCTCCGCTCGCCGCCGCCGGTATCGCCGCCCTGGCCGTGGACCTGCCGGGTCAGAACGGGGCGCCCGGGCCGGCCGAGGTCGCGGGGTTCGCGCCCGACGCCCTCGCGGCGTCCCTGGTGGAACTCGCGGGGACCGCCCGCAGCGACTTCCCCGACGCCCCGGTCCACCTCCTGGGTCACTCGTTCGGCGGGTTGGTGGCGCGCGCCGCGGTGCTGGCCGCCCCGGCCGCGTTCGACTCGTTGGTGCTGCTGGACTCCGGGCCTGCCGCGATCGGCGGTAACCGGCGCGCGCTCATCGAGGCGATGGAGCCGGTGCTCGCCGCCGGTGGGGTCGAGGCCGTCTACGAGGCGACGCTCAAGGCCGGGCGGCGCGACCCCCGCTGGGTCGAGCCCCCGGCGCCGCTCGCGCAGTTCCTGCGGTCCCGGTTCACGCGGACGACGGCGGTGAACCTGGCGGGCATCGGACGCGCGATCCGTGAGGAGCCGGACCGCACCGACGCCTTGGCGGCGTTGGGCACCCGGGTGCTGGTCGTGTGCGGGGTGGACGACGACGCCTGGCCGGTCGCGGAACAGCAGGAGATGGCGGACCGGCTCGAGGCGGGGTTCGCGCTCGTGCCCGACGCCGGGCACTCCCCCGCGGTCGAGAATCCCGCGGGGTTGCTCGAGGTCCTGCTGCCGTTCTGGTCGAGGCCGTCAGGCTGAGGCGTCGAGGTCGGCGACCTCGGGCGGCTGCATGGCCCAGCGGATGGTGCGGACCAGCACCTCACCGGCCGGGCGGACCAGCGCGGTCTCGGTGACCGGGAGCCGTGGCAGCCGCAGCGGCCGCCGCGCCCACCCAGGTAGCAACGACACCGCGGCCGCGGCCAGGACGCCGTACGCCGGGCGGACCGCCAGCGGCAGCGGCGGGCGCACCAGCAGGAAGCGGGCGGCTTCCGCGGCTTCCGCGGTGCGACGCAGTTCCGGACGGAAGCTGGCGAGGCGCTCCTCGAGTTCCTGCTCGGTCACCGGCGGGTCGAGCACGCCGAGCTTGCGGCCGACCACCGCGAGGTCGGAGACGTACCCGTCGCGCTGGTCCTGGTCGAGGTCGACACGGCCGAAACGCTTGTGCGCACGCAGGAAACTCCACGCCTCGGTGACCTGCACCCACTCCAGCAGGTGGGGGTCGGACGCCGAGTACGGACGGCCGTCGGGAGCGGTGCCCTTCACGCGGCGGTGGATGCCGCGGATCTTCGCCACGGTCCGCTCGGCCTCGGCGGCCGGCCCGTACGTGGTCATGGCGAGGAAGTAGCTGGTGCGCTGCAGGCGTCCCCAGGGGTCGCCCTTGTAGTCGGAGTGTCCCGCGACGCCCGCCATCGCGAGCGGGTGCAAGGACTGCAGGAGCAGAGCCGTCAGTCCGCCGACGAACATCGACGCGTCGCCGTGGACCTCCCGGATCGGACGGTCGGGGCCGAACCAGCGCGGACCCTCACCGTCGTGGATGCGGGCGCGGTGGGAAGGGCCGTCCGGACCCGCGACGCGGGCGAAGACGGTGGCCCCGACGCGCTGACGGACGGCGGCGAGGTCGACCGGAGATGCCATGTGTCCGGTCTACCCACTCGATGTGAACGTGTTCAGTCCGGGGTCGGACCGGGACTCAGGCGTGTCCTCCCGGGATCACGCCGCGGGCTCGGCCAGCCCGCTCCAACTCGGTACCGCGGGCGCGGCGCGCTGGCCGTCCGGGCAGTGACGGCGCATGTCGCAGGTCGAGCACCAGGAACCCGTGACGGTCGGGAAGGTGCGGTCGGGGTCGGCGCCGGCCGTGAGATCCGCGGTGGCGGCGAGGATCTGCCGGCCGGTGGCGTCGGCCCGGCGGACGTGGTCCGCGAGGCTGGCGTCGCTGTGGTCGGCCCGGGCGATGGTGGCGCTCGGCAGGTGGTGCAGTTCCACCGTGCGGCACGGACGGCGCAGCCGACGCGCCGTGCCCAGCGCGTACAGCGCCAGGGCGGGCGAGGCGGCGGCGTCCGCCTCGGTCGGGACGTGGCGTCCGGTCTTGTAGTCGACCACGACGAGGTGGCCGTCGCGGTCGTCGAGCCGGTCCAGCCGTCCGGAGACCGCGAGCACGTCGGTGTGGGTGCCGACGGTGCGTTCGACGCCCACGGGCGGGTGCTCGGCGTCGAGCGTGGCGGGCCGGCCGTACAGCGCCCGCTCGAGGTAGTCGCGGACCCAGCCGGCGGCGCGGGTCCGCCAGGTCAGGGACTGGTCGAGGTCGCGGAAGCCGTCGTGCTGCCACGCGTCGACGGTGAGTTCCGCACCGTTCGCCGGGGTGCGGTCGGCGGCCGGGCGCTCCCAGAACCGTGCCAGGGCCACGTGCACCGCGGCGCCGACGGTGTTCGCGGCCCACGGACCGCCGCTCGGCGGGGACGGCCGGTCCAGGTAGGTCAGCCGGTACCGGCGGGGGCAGGCGAACGTGGCCAGCCGGGTCGGGGTGCAGCGCAGCAGCGGCTCCGGCATGGCGTCGAAGCCCAGCTGTTCGCCGGTCACGACACCCGCCGTCAGACCTCGTCGCCGCGCACGGGGCGGATGGCGGTCGGTCGGTCGACGAGGCGCTGGTAGGCGTCGTCGCTGGTGGTGCAGGCGGCGATCGGGGTCGGCTTGTTGGTGCCGTGGTAGTCCGACGACCCCAGTCCGACCAGGTCGAGTTCGGCCGCGAGCTCCCGCAGGTGGGCGCGGTCCTCCTCGGTGTGGTCGGGGTGGTCGATCTCGAGGCCGACCAGTCCCGCCGCGGCGAGGGTGCGGATGGCGTCGTCGCCGATGATGTCGCCGCGGCGGCGGGCCTGGCCGTGTGCGAGGACGGGCAGCCCGCCCGCGCCCCGCACGAGCCGGACGGCCTCGACGACGTCCATGTCCGCCTCCTGCACGTAGTACGGCGACTCGGTGGACAGCAAGTCGGTGAACGCCGAGCTGACGTCGGGCACGACACCGGCCTCGACCAGGGCCCGGGCGATGTGGGGCCGGCCGATCGACCCGCCCGCGGCGAGGGTCTCGACCCGCTCCCAGGTGATCGGCAGGCCGCCCTCGACCATCCGGCCGACGATCTCCCGGCCGCGGTTGATCCGGGAGTCGCGCACGCGGTCGCGCTCGGAGCCCAGGGCGGCGTCCTCGGGGTCGAACAGGTAGCCCAGTAGGTGGACGCTGATGCGCGAGTCGTCCTCGCGGAACCACTTGGTGCTGAACTCGGTGCCGCGCACCAGGGTCATGTGGTCGGGCAGGGCGGCGAGCGCGGGCGCCCACCCCTGGGTGGTGTCGTGGTCGGTCAGCGCCAGGACGTCCACACCGGCCCGCGCGGCGACCGCGACCACCTGCTCCGGGGTGTCGGTGCCGTCCGAGGCGGTGGAGTGGGTGTGGAGGTCGATGCGCACCCGCGCGACCCTAGGTCATGGAGCGCGGTCGTCGGCGCGGCGCGGTCGGGCCGGGAGCGCCGAGATCAGGTGTCCTGGCGGCCGCGGGGCCGGCGCGCGACCGGGCGGTCGCGTGCGATCGCGGGCAGCGGGGCGGTCGCACCGGGCGGCGGGACGGTCGC
>NZ_JBTJEQ010000092.1:0-5179 GCF_054456675.1 Jatrophihabitans sp. YIM 134969 | reverse complement strand
GTCGCCGCCCGGCCGTACCCGTGGCCGCGGTGCCCGGGCGCGGTGCCGATCGGCTCGAGCAGGCCGGGCCGGCCCCGACCGGCCGACCAGGCCCCGGCAGCAGCCACGCCCACTCCCGCGGCGTCACGGAGCGTGAGGAACCGGGCCTCACGGAAGGGCGGGCTGGCCGCCATCGCCGCCCAGCGGGTGTGCGCCGTGCGCCGCTCGGCGCCGGTCACGGGCGCGGACCGGAAGGCGTCCCAGTGGATCTGCAACCACTCGTCGACGCCGTCGGGCCCGACCGCCTCCACTGCGACGCCGACGTCCGCGACCGGCGCGGTGAGGTCGAGGTGCAGCGGGGTCCAGCTCTCGTCGTCGACCCACCCCCGTTCGAGCAACCCGGACCGCAGCAACGGCCCGCACCGCGCCTCGACGGCCGCCCCGCCCGCGTCGAGCACGCCGCGCCCCGGCGTGTCGATGTCGGCGAGCAGGCGCTCGACCAGCTCGTGGTCGGCCTGCCACGTGGGGTCGACCGCCATCCGCAGCAGCTGCGGCGCGTCGAGCAGTCCGACCGCGACGATCTCGCCGCCGCGGGTCCACACCCGCACGTCGGCCGCGGTGCGCTCGGCGCCCTCGCGCCAGTGCCAGCCGAGGTCGCCCGGGTGCAGCTGCGACTCGCCGCGGTCGGTCGGCCACGTCCGCAGCGCGGCCGCCGCCTCGACGAGGCCGGACAGGTCCGGGGTGACGACGTCGATGTCCACCACCCGATCACCGCACACCTGCCCCCTCGACGCCAAGGGGTTTACCGTCGAGCGGTGCCGGCTTTCGAGGGATTCCGTTCGATCGACCACGAGGGCGAGGTCCGCATCCGCGCCGTGGTCGGCGGCGACGGCCCACCGCTCCTGCTGCTGCACGGCTACCCGCAGACCCACCGCATGTGGCACCACCTGGCCCCGGAACTCGCCCGCACCCACACCGTCGTCGCCGCCGACCTGCGCGGGTACGGGGCGTCGGGCAAGCCGGTCGACAGCGCGGACCACGCCACGTACTCGAAGCGGACGACGGCCGCGGACCAGGTGGGTCTCATGCGGTCCCTGGGCTTCGACACCTTCGCGGTGGTGGGTCACGACCGCGGGGCGCGGGTCACCCACCGGATGCTGCTGGACCACCCGGGATCGGTGCACCGTGCAGCGGTCCTCGACATCGTCCCGACCCACCACGCCTACGCCCACGTCGACCGGGAGTTGGCCGAGGCGTACGACCACTGGTTCTTCCTGACCGGCGCCGCCCCGCAACCCGAGCACCTCATCGGCCTCGACCCGGCGTTCTGGGTCCGGGCCAAGCTCGCGCAGTGGTCACGCAGCGGGATCGACCGCTTCGACCCGGCCGCCGTGCAGGAGTACGTCGACGCCTTCAGCGACCCGGCCTGCATCGCTGCGACCACGGCGGACTACCGCGCCGGCGCGAGCATCGACCTCGTGCACGACGAGGCCGACCGCACCGCGGGCCGACGGGTCCAGGCCCCGTTGCTGGTGCTGTGGGGCCGTGACGGGTTCGTCGGCAACCGTTACGACGTCCTCGACGTGTGGCGCGCCTACGCCGACGACGTCAGCGGAACCGCCGTGCCGGGCGGGCACTTCCTCCCGGAGGAGTCACCCGCCGAGACCCTCATCCCGCTGCAGGCGTTCCTCGGCTGAGCGAGGTCGGTCCCAGAGCAGCCACCACGTCGGCGAGGCGGCCATCGCCACCACGGCGTCGGGGGGGGAGCCCGGCGTCGTCGATCGTGTCGGGGCAGTACAGGACCAGCTCGCGGGCCGCCTCCACGGCGGCGGCGGAGGTGCGGGGCGGACGCGACACCCGCAGCGAGAGCGTCTCGCCCCCGAGCATCACCAGGTCCGCGCCGTACCGGTCGTGCCAGCGGCGCAGGAACGCGGCGTGGGCGTCGCCCGGCACCCGCCCGAGCGGAGCACCCTCCCACCCGAGTCGCCCGGGCACGTCCCACCCGCCCGGTGCGGGGAGGATGAGCAGCCGGTCGGGCGTGTCGAGCCGCAGCGGCGAGTCCTCGCGCCAGCGCGACGGGTCACCGGAGGTGAACGCCGCTGCACCGGCGCCGGTGAACCGGGGGTCGCCGCGGGCGAGCGCGGCCTCGAGCCACCGCGCCGCCTCGTCCTCGTCACCCGACGCAGGAGCATGCCCGTGGGCGCCGAGGTCCCCGTCCCACGTGTCCGCGGCGACGAGCACCGGGTAGAGCCCGGTGCTCGGGTGGTGCTCCCGCACCGCCGACCACAGGTCGAGGGCCTCGGCCTCGCCACGCACCGCCACCGACCACACGGTGAGATCCGAAGTGGGCTCGAGCGCGACGACGGTGTGGCGGAACCGCACACCCCGGTCGGCCAGGGGCTGCAGCGCGGCCGGGAGCGCCACCGACGAACGCCCCCGGCGCCCGAACAGCGCCACTACAGCGGCAGGTCTTCGAGCATCTCGGTGACCAGCGCGGCGATCGGCGAACGCTCCGAGCGGGTCAGCGTCACGTGGGCGAACAGCGGGTGCCCACGCAACGCCTCGATGACGGCGGCGACGCCGTCGTGGCGTCCGACGCGCAGGTTGTCGCGCTGCGCGACGTCGTGCGTGAGCACGACCTTGCTGCCCTGCCCGATCCGTGAGAGCACCGTCAGCAGCACGTTGCGCTCGAGCGACTGCGCCTCGTCGACGATGACGAACGAGTCGTGCAACGAGCGGCCGCGGATGTGGGTGAGCGGCAGGACCTCGAGCATCCCGCGGCTCATCACCTCGTCGACGACCGACGACGACACCAGTGCACCCAGGGTGTCGAACACGGCCTGGGCCCAGGGCGCCATCTTCTCGTTCTCGCTGCCCGGCAGGTACCCGAGGTCCTGGCCGCCGACGGCGTAGAGCGGGCGGAAGACGACGACGCGCTTGTGGGCGCGGCGTTCGAGCACGGCCTCGAGACCCGCGCACAGGGCCAGGGCCGACTTGCCGGTGCCGGCGCGCCCGCCCATCGACATGATGCCGATCTCGGGGTCCAGCAACAGGTCGATGGCGACGCGCTGCTCCGCGGAACGCCCGCGCACACCGAACACCTCGCGGTCGCCGCGGACGAGCGTCACGGTCTTGTCGGGGGTGATCCGCCCCAGTGCCGACCCGCGTGCACTGTGCAACACGAGTCCGGTGTGGCACGGGAGCTCGTCGACGCCCGATCCCACGAAGCCGTCGTCGGTCACGGGGATCGTTGCACCGTCGAACAGTGAGTCGACCAGGGAGTCGGGGACGTCGGCGTCGGCCATGCCGGTCCAGCCGCTGTCGACGGCCGCGCTGACGCGGTACTCGTCGGCCCGCAGGCCGACACTGCCGGCCTTCACCCGCAGCGGCATGTCCTTGGTGACCAGGGTGACGTTCTTGCCCTCGGCGTGGAGGTTGAGCGCCACGGCCAGGATGCGGGAGTCGTTGGTCTCGACCCGGAACCCGACCGGCAGCCCCGACAGGTCGGTGTGGTTGAGCTCCACGTGCAGCGTGCCACCGTCGGCGCCGACCGGCACGGGGGCGTCGAGCCGGCCGTGCTTGATGCGCAGGTCGTCGAGGACCCGGAGCGTGGCGCGGGCGAACCACCCGAGTTCGGGGTGGTGGCGCTTGGCCTCGAGTTCCCCGATGACGACCAGGGGCAGGACCACCTCGTGCTCGCCGAAGCGCCCCAACGCGCCCGGGTCGGACAACAGCACCGAGGTGTCGAGCACGAACGTCTTCGTCACGGCATCAGGCACGGATCACTCCTCGAGGGTGGTGGTCCGAGAGACCCCGCGGCTGCGTGGGGCGCTCGGACCCCTGTACGCCGTCGGCACCGAGGGGACCTCCCGAAGACGTCGGCGGAGAGCCGTCGTCACGACCCGGACGCTAGGCGCGTGGAACGCCGTCGGCGCCGCGACACGCGGAGTGTTCACACGGCCGACACCGGGAGAAACATCAGGCTCCACCGCAGGTTCAGGGTCGCGGAAGGGCGAGCCGGGGATGGCGCGGGCCGGCCGGTCCGGAGCGTCAGGCGCCGAAGCGTCGGTGGCGGGCGGCGTAGTCGCGCAACGCCCGCAGGAAGTCGATCTTGCGGAAGTCCGGCCACAGGGCGTCGGTGAAGTGGAACTCCGAGTGGGCGGACTGCCAGAGCAGGAACCCGGAGAGCCGCTGCTCGCCGGAGGTCCGGATGACGAGGTCGGGGTCGGGCTGGCCCTTGGTGTAGAGGTGTTCGGCGATGTGCTCGACGTCGAGGTCCTCGGCGACCTGTTCGAGGGTCTGACCGGCGGCGGCGCGCGCGTGCAGCAGGCTGCGGACGGCGTCGGCGATCTCCTGCCGGCCGCCGTAGCCGACGGCGACGTTGACGGTGAGCCCGGTGCGGTCGGCGGTCCGCTCGGCCGCGGACTTCAGCACGGTCGCCATGTCGGGCGGGAGCAGGTCGAGGGCCCCGACGGGGATGACCCGCCAGGGGGTCTCGGGCCCGGCGAGGTTGTCGACGACGTCGGTGATGATCTCGAGCAGCTGCGTCAGCTCGCGGTCGTCGCGGCTGGTGAAGTTGTCGGTGGAGAGCAGGAACAGCGTCACGTGGTCGATGCCGACGTCGGCGCACCACTGCAGCAGGTCCGCGATCTTGCGGGCGCCCTCGCGGTGGCCGTGGCTGACATCGAACCCCGCCGCACGGGCCCAGCGGCGGTTGCCGTCCAGCATCACCGCGACGTGCCGGGGCCGCGGACGTCCGACCAGCGAGGCCTTCAGACGCGCCTCGTAGAGGGAGTAGACCGCCGACCCCAGCCGCGATCGGGAGAGCCCCACGTCGGGCGACCCTAGACCGGTCGGACCCGGCTCGACACCGGGGACCGCCGAGTCGGGAACAGAAGTTGCTCGACGGCCGTTCGTAAGCATGTAATCATGTAAGTGGACATGGTTGAGATGCAGAGGAGAACGACCGTGAAGCACCCCCACGACACACCCCATCCCTTCGGCCCCGGCGGCAGCGGTTCCAGCGGTGGCTTCGGCTTCCGCGGCGCCCAGATCGCGGGCGAGATCCTGGACGAGCTGCGCAGCGAGCTGCGCGAGGAGTTCGGCGCCCGCCGCGGCGGACCGGGCACCCACGGTGGCCACGGCCACGGCGGTCCCGAGTTCCGGCAGGGCGACGGCCCCGGCCCGCGCGGCGGACGCG
>NZ_JBTJEQ010000091.1:0-5438 GCF_054456675.1 Jatrophihabitans sp. YIM 134969 | reverse complement strand
CGTTCTCCGTTCATGGTTGCTGACCTTCGACAAGCCAGAAACCTAGACAGAGAACGGCGTGTTGCTATCTCACCACCCCGAACCCACCCACAGATGCGTCACAAGAGCCGGAACTTCTGCCCACTCAGCGCAGGAGGTGACCACTCACCGGGTTGGTCCGGCCCGACGGGACCGGGTCGGCGTGTCTGGGGCGGCGGTGATCCGGTCCCGTGGGGGTAGTCGAGACCTGGGGGTCGGATCGCTCTGCGGGCGCGTCAGGACGTCTCCTGCGCCGGTCCGGCGCGGAAATCGACTAGACTGGTGTGAGGACGACGCGCTCCGCGCGGCTCAGAACGCCTCTCGGGGGCGTTGACGACCACCGCCCACCTGCCGGGCTGTGTGGCCGTTCCGCGTGCGCTGATCACCACCCGCTCCGGGTGGTCAGAAGGGACACCGGTACGTGACCACGACCGCGAGCAGCACCCCCACCAACTCCACCTCGGGCTCCGGCTCGGGCAAGGCCCCGGCCAAGAAGGCGGGCGGCTACAACGCCAGTTCGCTGCAGGTCCTCGAGGGCCTCGAGGCGGTGCGCAAGCGGCCTGGCATGTACATCGGCTCCACCTCCGAGCGCGGCCTGCACCACCTCGTGTGGGAGGTCGTCGACAACTCGGTCGACGAGGCGCTCGCGGGCTACTGCGACCGCATCGAGGTGAGCCTGCTCGCCGACGGCGGGGTGCGGGTCAAGGACAACGGCCGCGGCATCCCGGTCGACATGCACCCGCAGTACAAGAAGCCCGGCGTCGAGATCGCCCTCACCGTCCTGCACGGCGGCGGCAAGTTCGACGGCGAGGCGTACGCGGTGTCCGGCGGTCTGCACGGTGTCGGCATCTCGGTCGTCAACGCGTTGTCGACCAAGGTCGACGTCGAGATCGACAAGGACGGCTTCCACTGGCACCAGGTCTACACCGACCAGAAGCCCGGCCCGCTCGAGAAGCAGGGCGCCACCCGCAAGACCGGCACCACCGTCACCTTCTGGGCCGACGACGCCATCTTCGAGACCACCGAGTACTCGTTCGAGACCATCAGCCGGCGGCTGCAGGAGTACGCGTTCCTCAACAAGGGCCTGACGATCGTCCTGCGCGACGAACGCCCCAAGAAGGTCGTCATCGACGAGGACGCCGGCGAGGCGGCCGCCGAGACCGAGCCCGACGCCACGGCCGTCACCGAGGTCGCCACCAAGGCCGTGAAGGTCAAGGAGATCGTCTACCTCTACGAGGAGGGGATCGCCGACTACGTCCGCTACATCAACAAGACGAAGGAGCCGATCCAGAAGTCGGTCATCGCCTTCGACGACGACAACCGCGAGCTCAAGCTCTCGGTCGAGATCGCGATGCAGTGGAACAGCGGCTACTCCGAGTCGGTCCACACCTTCGCCAACACCATCGCGACCATCGAGGGCGGCACGCACGAGGAGGGTTTCCGCGCAGCGCTCACCAACGTCGTGAACCGGTGGGCCGTCGCCCAGAAGTTCATCAAGGACACCGCCGACGACCGTTTCAAGGGTGAGGACATCCGCGAGGGTCTCGCCGCGATCATCTCGGTGAAGCTCGGCGACCCGCAGTTCGAGGGTCAGACCAAGACCAAGCTCGGCAACTCCTCGGCGAAGTCGTTCGTCCAGGGTGTCTGCAACGAAAAGCTGACCGACTGGTTCAACGCCAACCCGGCCGAGGCCAAGCCGATCGTCACCAAGATCAGCCAGGCCGCGAAGGCCCGCAAGGCCGCGCAGCAGGCCCGCAAGCTGGTCCGCAAGAACGCCCTCGACACCATGGGCATGCCGGGCAAGCTCTCGGACTGCCGCTCGACCGATCCCGGCAAGAGCGAGCTCTACATCGTCGAGGGTGACTCCGCGGGTGGTTCGGCGAAGTCGTGCCGTGACTCGATGTACCAGGCGATCCTGCCGATCCGCGGCAAGATCATCAACGTCGAGAAGGCCCGCATCGACCGCGTCCTCAAGAACAACGAGGTCCAGTCGATCATCACCGCGCTCGGCACCGGCATCCACGACGAGTTCGACGTCAGCAAGCTGCGCTACCACAAGATCGTGCTGATGGCCGACGCCGACGTCGACGGCCAGCACATCTCGACCCTGCTGCTCACGCTGCTGTTCCGCTTCATGCGCCCGCTCATCGAGGGTGGGTTCGTGTACCTCGCGATGCCGCCGCTGTACAAGATCAAGTGGAGCAAGGGCGACCCCGACTACTCGTACTCCGACAAGGAGCGCGACGGCTACCTCAAGGCCGGTCAGGAAGCGGGCCGTCGCCTCGCGCAGGGCGAGTCGATCCAGCGCTACAAGGGTCTGGGCGAGATGAACGCGTCCGAGTTGTGGGAGACCACGATGGACCCGGCCAACCGCATCCTGCGTCAGGTCACCCTCGACGACGCCGCCACCGCCGACGCCCTGTTCTCGACCCTCATGGGTGAGGACGTCGAGGCGCGGCGTTCGTTCATCGTGCGCAACGCGCACGACGTGCGGTTCCTCGACATCTGACCGTTGTCCACTGCACCGTTCACAGCTGTGGACGAACGATCCGTTGCGTAGTGCAACGATGACCACGAGAGGCAGCACATGACCGAGCCCACTCCGCCGGAAGGCGGCGACCGGGTCGTCCCCGTCGAGATCCAGACGGAGATGCAGCGCAGCTACATCGACTACGCGATGTCGGTCATCGTCGGTCGTGCGCTCCCCGACGTCCGTGACGGCCTCAAGCCCGTGCACCGCAAGATCCTCTACGGGATGTTCGACTCGGGCTTCCGCCCCGACCGGCAGTTCGTGAAGTGCGGTCGCGTCGTCGGCGACGTCATGGGCAACTACCACCCCCACGGTGACGGCGCGCTCTACGACGCCCTGGTCCGCATGGCCCAGACCTGGTCGTTGCGCTACCCGCTCATCGACCCGCAGGGCAACTTCGGCTCGCCCGGCAACGACCCGGCCGCGGCGTACCGCTACACCGAGTGCCGGCTCAAGCCGCTCGCGATGGAGATGCTCCGCGACATCGACGAGGAGACCGTCGACTTCATCCCGAACTACGCGGGCAACACCGTCGAGCCGGTCATCCTGCCGGCGCGGTACCCGAACCTGCTGGTCAACGGGTCCGAGGGCATCGCGGTCGGCATGGCCACCCGCATCCCGCCGCACAACCTGCGCGAGGTCGCGAGCGGCGTCACCTGGGCGCTCGAGCACCCCGACGCCACGCAGGAGGAGCTGCTCGAGGCGCTGGTCGAGCGGATCAAGGGCCCGGACTTCCCGACCTACGGCCTCATCGTCGGACGCGACGGCATCGAGGACGCCTACCGCACCGGCCGTGGCTCGATCCGCATGCGCGCGGTCGTCACGATCGAGGAGGACACCCGCGGGCGCACCATCCTCGTCGTCACCGAGCTGCCCTACCAGGTCAACCACGACAACCTCAAGGACTCCATCGCGCAGCTCGTGCGCGACGGCAAGCTCGCCGGGATCAGCGACATCCACGACGAGAGCTCCGACCGCACCGGCATGCGCATCGTCATCACGCTGCGCCGCGACGCCGTGGCCAAGGTGGTCCTGAACAACCTCTACAAGCACACGCAGCTGCAGACCACCTTCGGCGCCAACATGCTGGCGATCGTCGACGGCGTGCCGCGCACGCTGCGCATCGACCAGTTCATCAGCCACTACGTCGACCACCAGGTCGAGGTCATCGTCCGGCGCACCGAGTACCGCCTGCGCAAGGCCGAGGAACGCGCCCACATCCTGCGCGCGCTGCTGAAGGCCCTCGACCAGCTCGACGCCGTCATCGCCCTGATCCGGGCCGCGCCGTCCGCCGACGGCGCGCGCACCGGCCTCATGGAGTTGCTGGAGATCGACGAGATCCAGGCGACCGCGATCCTGGACCTGCAGCTGCGCCGCCTCGCAGCGCTCGAACGTCAGCGCATCATCGACGAAGCCGCCGAGATCGAGGCGCGCATCGCCGACCTGCAGGACATCCTCGCCAAGCCCGGCCGGCAGCGGCAGATCATCGCCGACGAACTCGCCGAGATCGTCGAGCGCTACGGCGACGACCGCCGCACCCAGTTCGTGGCCTACGACGGTGACGTCACCAACGAGGACCTCATCGCGCGTGAGGACGTCGTCGTCACCATCACCCGCACCGGCTACGCGAAGCGGACCAAGACCGACCTCTACCGCGCGCAGCGGCGCGGTGGTCGCGGGGTCGCGGGGGCGGCGCTGAAGCAGGACGACATCGTCGCCCACTTCTTCGTCAGCTCCACCCACGACTGGATCCTGTTCTTCACGAACAAGGGCCGGGTGTACCGGGCCAAGGCCTACGAGCTGCCCGAGGCGAACCGCAACGCCCGCGGCCAGCACGTGGCGAACCTGCTGGCGTTCCAGCCCGGCGAGGAGATCGCCGGGATCATGAACATCCCGAACTACGAGGTCGCCCCGTACCTCGTGGTGGCCAGCAAGCGCGGCCTGGTCAAGAAGACCCGTCTCACCGAGTACGACTCGAACCGCTCGGGTGGCATCCAGGCCGTCAACCTGCGCGACGACGACGAGCTGATCGGGGTGGCGCTGGTCAGCGACACCGACGACCTGCTGCTGGTCAGCCGCAACGCCCAGTCGATCCGGTTCAAGGCCGACGACGACAACCTGCGACCCATGGGCCGGGCGACCTCGGGCGTCATCGGCATGCGGTTCGGCGGCGACGACGAGCTGCTGGCCATGGCCGTCGTGCGTGAGGGCGACGAGATCCTGGTCGCCACCGAGGGCGGGTTCGCCAAGCGCACGCCGGTCGAGGACTACACGCCGCAGGGCCGCGGCGGCAAGGGCGTGCTCACCGCGAGGATCGTCTCGACCCGCGGCAAGCTGGTCGCCGCCCTGAGCGTCCGCCCTGACGACGAGCTGTTCGCCATCACCTCGACCGGTACGGTCATCCGGACGAATGCGTCCCAGGTACGCAAGGCACAGCGACAGACGATGGGGGTCCGGTTGATGAACCTCGGTGACGACGCCACCCTCCTCGCCCTCGCGGTGAACGCCGAGCGCGAAGCCGCCGGGGACGACGCGACGGAGCCCGAGGGAGATTCCAGCTGATGAGCTCACCGGGTGACACCGGCCCGCGGTCGGCGGCGCAGCGCGACGTGCGCCACGACCCGACCGACGCCACCGTGACCGCCAGCCTGCCGGCGGTGTCGGACGCCCCCGACACCGGCAGCCCCTACCCCGCGGGCGGCATGCCGGGCGCGTCCCGGGACGACTGGAAGGCCCCGTCCGCGCCCCGCGCGGCGAGCTCCTCCGGCCGCACCGAGGTGGTCCCGAACGTCGCGCCGGTGCCGTCGTCCGGCCGGTCGCCGTTCGACGGCCCGCTGCCGCCGCGTCCGGGTGAGGGCACCGGCCGCCCGGGCGGCCCCGCCGGTGCAGC
>NZ_JBTJEQ010000090.1:0-6215 GCF_054456675.1 Jatrophihabitans sp. YIM 134969 | reverse complement strand
TCGTCGGTGCTCATCGCCCTGCTGCTCGGGGGATTCCTCGTCGCCTCGGTGGGTCTGCTCGGCGGTCAGGGCGCGATCACCCAGGCCGTCGGGCGGCTGCTGGTCAGGAGGTCGGCGGCCAGGGCGTCGGCGGCCCGGCGGTGCAGCGTGCGGGCCTCGATCGGCAGCAGCGCGGAGAGCACGGCTTCGTGGGCGAGGCCGTGCCGGAAGGCGTAGCCGTCGTCGCGGACCACGACCAGCCCGACGGCGACGGCCTCACGGACGGCCCCGGCGAAGGCGCGGTCGCCGGCGTCGTCGGCCGGGAGGTCGACCGCGGCGCGCAGCACCCGGTCCTCGACCCACTCGCCGAGCACCGCCGCCTGCCGCACCACGGCGAGCGCGGTGGTCGACAGCGCCCGCAGCCGGTCGCCGAACAGGTCGCGCGCGAGGGAGTCGTCCGGGCCCGAGACCAGTTCCGTGAGCAGGTACGGGTTGCCGCCCGATCGTGCGGCCAGCGAGTCGACCTGTTCGGGCGTCGGTGCCGGGCGGCCGAGTTCACGGTGCAACGATCTGATCAGGTCGCGGCAGTCGTCGGGGCCGAGGCCGGTGAGCAGGACCCGCCGGGCGCCATCGGCCCGCGCGAGGTCGGTCCACGTCTGCCGGACGTGCGGGCGCAACGGGCCGCCGTCGTCACGCAGGGCGACCACCACCGAGAGGGAGCGTCGCGCCGCGGTGGCCACGAGGTAGAGCAGCAGGTCGCAGGTCGTGTCGTCGGCCCACTGCAGGTCGTCGACGACGATCGTGGTCGAGGTGCCCGCGTGGCGCGGGGCGATGACGTCGGCCCAGCGGCCGATGGCCGCGGCCCGTTCGACCGCCGACGCACCCGAGAGTTCCGGGCCGCCGGCCACGGGCCAACCCCCGCGTTGGTCGAGCAGTTCCTCGATCGCTGCCAGAGGCAACGGTTGCCCGGCGAGCTGCAGGCACGCCGCGGAGACGACGTGGTCGCGTTCGCCGACATCGGCGAGGGCCGCGCGGATGAGAGAGGTCTTGCCGGCGCCGGCTTCGCCCGACAGCAGGACGACGTGGCCGGGGCCGCGCAGGGCTGCGGTGACGTGGGCGCGTTCCGGAGCCCGGCCCAGGTACGGGGACCGGCTCACGCCACCGATCCTCCCACGCTTTCCTCGCGTCGTGGTAGGGATCGGACGGCGGACCGCCCCGGTCGTCACGTCGAGGAACACGAGGCGCACCCGGGTGCCCGGCGGTCGGGGACGTGATGGGTCTCGGCCGTCAACAGGTCCACCACCAACTGGTGATCGAGCAGCGGGGTCGGCGCCACACCGGTGAGGAACTTCGTGGCCTCCAGGGCCGCCAGTGAGCCGAGCAGACCGGCGACCGGTGACACGACCGGGCTGGTGCCGCGGCGCGCGTCGACCCGGAGTTGTTCGACCATGCGGGCGTTGGCGTCGGAGGCGTCGTCACCGGGTTGCAGGCGGCACTGCGCGCAGGCGGTGCGACCGGGCACGAACAGGTCGACCACGGCCGACAACCCGACCGTTGCACCGCGCAACCACGGTGTGCCGGACCGCAACGCCGCGGCGTTGAACCAGCCGTCGATGTCCACGCGCGGTCGGTCGGCGGCGCACACCACCAGGTCTGCGCCGAGCATCCAGCTCTCGACGTCGGCGGCGCAGGTGACCCGGACGGCGCTCGTGGTCACCGCGACCAGCGGGTTGACCGCGCCCAGGTGCTCCGCGGCGGCGTCGACCTTGAGCCGGCCGACGTCGGCGTCGCGGGCCAGCACGTGCCGGTTGAGGTTGGCGAGCTCGACGGTGTCGTCGTCGACGAGCGTGAGGTGACCGACCCCGAGGCTCGCGAGGTGCAGGGCGAGGTGCGAACCGAACCCGCCGAGGCCGACGACCACGACGGAGGCGTCCTTGAGCGTGAGCTGCGGACTCCAGCGGGTGGTCGTGGGCGCGTCGCCGTCGAACCCGTTCGGGCGGCGGTCGCTGAAGTAGCTGAAGAACTCGGCGTTGCGGTCGTAGCGGACCAGCTCGTCGTCGGAGAGCCCGCTCGGGGCGGGGAGCGCAGCGTCCTCGAGGAAGCCGTCGGCGGCGAGGGTGTCGACCATGGCGCGGATGTCGCCCGGCGCGAGCGAGCCGGCGAAGCGGGCCACGACCTCCTCGACGGTGTAGCGGCCGTCGAGGGTGTGCAGGACGGCCCGCACCCAGCCGTCGGGGTCGGGCACGTGTGCCGAGAGCGGTGTGCGCGGGATGCCGAGCGAGACGGTGTCGGTGGCGATGTCGAGCGGGGCGTAGACCGCCTTGACGGCGGGACGCGCGGGCGGGTGCGACACGGTGGTTCCTCCCGGGTGCAGACGGGGATCGATCAGGGCCGGCCGCCCGGCGCCGTCCGGAGTGCGGCGCCGGGTCCACGCGGGTGGCTCAGCAGTCGCCGGCCACGGGGGTCGGCGTGTTGGTCGACGTGTCGACCCGGTCCAGGCGGGTGATGACGACGGTCACGGGTGCCACCTCCTTCCGTCTCGAGCTCCTGGTGACGGAGTCGATCGTCGGTCGGGGAGAGGGGTCGTCACATCG
Organism: Jatrophihabitans sp. YIM 134969; assembly: GCF_054456675.1. Classification (NCBI taxonomy): domain Bacteria; kingdom Bacillati; phylum Actinomycetota; class Actinomycetes; order Jatrophihabitantales; family Jatrophihabitantaceae; genus Jatrophihabitans; species Jatrophihabitans sp. YIM 134969. The sequence continues at coordinate 3,642 of NZ_JBTJEQ010000090.1, read as the reverse complement.
TCAGACCGTGCAGTCCGTGCGTGGTCGGCTACGTAGTCCGGCCGTCCTCCGCGCACGACCGGGCGTCGGAACCGTCTCCGCGCGGGCCGGGAGCACGGTTCGGACGCCCTGTCGTCGGGTCGGGCGTGCGACGGTCAGGTTCCGGGAAAGGCGACGGTCGGGGTGGCGGGCGTGGCGAGGGCGCGCCAGCGGGCGGCGCGGACGGCGCCCGCGACCAGGGCGTCGACGGCACGGGTCTTGAGCCCACCGACGTCGGTGCCGTCGCCGGTGCGGACCACCACGTAGCGCCACGCGGCGAGGCACGCCTCTTCCAGCTGCAGCGCGTACGCCGCGGCCTGGGCCGGTGTGGTCAGCGGCGAGGGCAGCGGGTAGTCGACGGCCGGGGCGACCGGGGTGCGGGCGAGGCCGACCAGCGTGGCGGTCAGGGCGTCGACCAGGGCGCCGTGGGCGTCGTCGCAGGTGCGGGCGAGCGCGACCTGGGTGCGGTCGGTCAGCCGCGGCCCGAGCACGGGGTAGCCCCACACGGCCTGCCGTTCGGCGGCCAGCGCGTCCTGCGCCGCGCCGACCAGCTGCGAGTCGCTCGGGGTCGTCGACGGTGGGGGACTCGACGGCGGGGGAGTCGGGGTCGTCACGTCAACACCGCTGCGTGGCTGGCCTCGGACGCCGCGATGCAGGCCAGCAGCACCGCGGCCGTGCCGTTGCCGGCGAGACACGCAGCCTTCGCCGCCCCGGCCGCGTCCCGCTCGGCGAGCGCGAGGTCGGCCGCTTGTCGATCTGCGGGCGGGGGCGGGATCGGGGACTCGCTCCCGGATGGCGATGGTGACGAGTCCGAGGGCAGCAGCGCCGTGAGTGCGTCGAGGTGCGCCTGATGTTCGGTTCTGATGCTGGTGAACAGCGCGTTCGGTTCGGAGTAGTCGTACAGCGCGAGCAGCCTGCGCTCACGGTCGATGGCCGCCAGCACGTCGGCGGGCGGGACGGGGTCGGGGACGACCTCGCGCGGGGCGTCGGTGGCCACGAACCCGGCGACACCGCCGCCGATCCCGCCGAGGACGAGCAGGCCGCCCCCGAGCAGGACGCGCCGGGAGACACCACGACCGTGATCAGGGTCCGGGCCCGCCGGTGACTCCGGGGACCGCGGTGCGGGCGTCGACATCGCCGGTCAGTGTCGCACCCGCGCGCCGGTAGACTCTCCCTTCTGCCGTGTCACGCGGCACGGACAACTCGACACGGGAGGAACCAGGCATGCCAGCGCCTCGGGGCGACGATCTCAAGCCCCTCCTGGAGCCGGTCGTGGCCGCCGCCGGCTACGAACTCGACGACGTCGTGGTGACCCCTGTCGGCCGCCGCTCGTTGCTGCGGGTCACGGTCGACGGTGACGACGGTGTCGACCTCGACGCGATCGCCGTCGTGAGCCGCGCGGTCGCCGACGCCCTCGACGCCAGCGACACCCGCTTCGGCGGTGAGACCGGCGCCGCCTACACCCTTGAGGTGAGCAGCCCCGGGGTCGACCGCCCGATCACCGAGCCGCGCCACTGGCGTCGGGCCAAGGGCCGGTTGGTCAGCACCAGCACCGTCGCCGACGGCACCCGCTTCACCGGCCGCGTGGTCGACACCAGCGGGGCGAGCGTGGTCCTCGAGGTCGACGGCACCGCCCGGGAGTACCCGTTCGACGCGCTCGGCCAGGGCCGGGTGCAGGTCGAGTTCAACCGCAACGGCAAACCCGAGGACCCGCGCGGCAAGGCCGAGCCCGACGACGACGTGGACCTCGAGGAGGACGCCTGATGGTCAGCCTGGACATGGCGGCGCTGCGCAGCGTCGCCCGCGAACGTGAGATCGGGATCGACCTGTTGGTCGACGCCCTGGAGAGCGCGCTGCTGTCGGCCTACCGCCACGCACCGCTGTCGATGCCGCACGCCCGGGTCGCCATCGACCGCTCGACCGGCGAGGTGGTCGTCTGGGCGCAGGACCTCGGTGACGACGGCACCGTGGTCGAGGAGTACGACGACACACCCGAGGACTTCGGGCGGGTCGCGGCGCAGACCGCGCGGCAGGTCATCACCCAACGCCTGCGTGACGCCACGGCCGACCAGTGGTTCGGCGAGTTCGCGGGCAAGGAGGGCGACATCGTCACCGGTGTGGTCCAGGCCGACGCCCGGGCGCGTGAGCGCGGGATCGTCATCGTCGACATCGGCAAGATCGAGGCCGTCCTCCCGCAGTCCGAGCAGGTCCCGGGCGAGGACTACTCCCACGGCACGCGGCTGAAGTTCCTCGTCGTCGCGGTCGCCCGCGGCGGTCGGGGGATCTCCGTCACGGTGAGCCGTACGCACCCGGCGCTGGTGACCAAGTTGTTCGCCCTCGAGGTGCCCGAACTGGCGGACGGCAGCATCGAGATCACCGGCGTCGCCCGTGAGGCGGGACACCGCAGCAAGATCGCCGTGCGCAGTCACGTGGCGGGGCTCGGCGCCAAGGGCGCGTGCATCGGGCCGATGGGCCAGCGGGTCCGCAACGTCGTCGCGGAACTCGGCGGCGAGAAGATCGACATCATCGACTGGGCCGAGGACCCGGCGACGTTCGTCGGCAACGCGTTGTCGCCGGCCCGGGCCGAGCGGTCCTGGGTCATCGACGAGTCGGCCCAGGCCGTGCGGGTCGTCGTGCCGGACTACCAGCTCTCGCTCGCCATCGGCCGCGAGGGCCAGAACGCCCGGCTCGCGGCGCGCCTCACCGGGTGGCGCATCGACATCCACTCCGACGCCGAGGACGAGGCGACCCTGACGGCGCCGCCCCGTGCCGACCGCCCGGCCCGGCCACTGCGGGGATTCGTCCGCGACGGTGTCGACAGCCGCGCCGGTGACCGTGCCGGCGAGGGCGCCCGGCCGTCCTCCGCCCCACGGCGCTGAGCTCGGCGGGGACGGGAGACGCCGCCGTGAGGAGTAGAGTCGTCCGCGGTCGCCCCTCGGGCGGCGCTTCCCGTCGTGCGCGCACGTACTGACCCCGAGCCGGTTGCCGGCGAGGGACCGGTCCGGACGTGCGTCGGCTGCAGGCGCCGGGCGGGGGTGGCTGAGTTGTCCCGCGTGGTCGCGGAGACGCCCACCGGCTCGGACCCTGTCGTCCGGTTGGTGGTCGACCTCCGACACCGACTCCCCGGCCGAGGCGCCTGGGTGCACCGCAGGGAACAGTGCGTCGAGCAGGCGATCCGTCGCCGGGCGTTCGCACGGGCCCTCCGGATCACCGCCGGCGTCGACACCGAGGCCGTCGTCCGCCACGTCAGTCCACCGTCCGAGAGCAGGTCCACGAGCGATGAACCCGCGATGAAGCTCCCATGAGCCCGTCCACCGCCTGATCCCGGCGACCTGCCCTCCCACGGGCTTGCCGCCGGTCGACCCCACGAAGGAGTCCCGTGCCCGGCAAGACCCGAGTGTCCGTTCTCGCCAAGGAGATCGGCGTCACCAGCAAGGACGTCCTCGCCAAGCTCAGTGAGCTCGGCGAGTACGTGAAGAGCGCCTCGTCGTCCATCGAGGCCCCGGTCGCGCGGCGCGTCCGCGAGGCGTTCCCGGAGGCCGCGGCCAAGCCCGCGCCCGCCAAGAAGGCCGCCGCGAAGCCGGCGCAGGCCCCCGCTCCGGCGGCGACCGCCACCGAGTCGGC
>NZ_JBTJEQ010000089.1:0-6651 GCF_054456675.1 Jatrophihabitans sp. YIM 134969 | reverse complement strand
CGGTCCGGCTGGCCCGCGGCGCGCCCGCCGCGGCGGCCGCGCGGGCCCGCTCGCGGTACGGGTTCGGCGCGGTGGGGCTGTTCACCGGGGCGATCGGCTTGCCGGACGGCGTCTTCGCACCGGTGACGGCCCGCACGTGCTCGTCGCCCACGCTGACCGTGGCCGCCTCGGAGCGGACGCCCGCCTCGCGGAGCAGGACGTGCATGTCGTGTGCGTCGGCCGGCGTGGTCAGCGCGACGACGACGCCGTCGTTGCCGGCGCGGGCCGTACGACCCGAACGGTGGACGTAGTCCTTCGCGGTGGTCGGCGGGTCCACGTGGACGACGAGGGAGACGTCGTCGACGTGGATGCCGCGCGCCGCGACGTCGGTGGCGATGAGCAGCGGCACGGAACCGTCCTTGAACGCGTCGAGCGCCCGGGTGCGCTGCGGCTGCGAGCGGCCGCCGTGCAGGACACCGGCGGGAACCCCGACGCGGCCGAGCTTCTTGGCCAGGCGGTCGGCGCCGTGCTTGGTGCGCACGAACATGATCGTGCGGCCCTCGCGGGCGCCGATACTGGCGGCGAGGTCCGGCTTCTCCTCGTGCGTGGTGCGCCACACGTGGTGCGACATGGTCGTGACGCCCTGGGTCGTCGCGGCCAGCGCGAACGCCGCCGGGTCGTGCAGGTACCGGTCGACCAGCACGGCGACATCGCCGTCGAGCGTTGCAGAGAACAACAGTCGCTGACCGTCGGCGGGAGTCTGGTCGAGGATGCGCTTCACGACCGGCAGGAAGCCGAGGTCGGCCATGTGGTCGGCCTCGTCGATGACGACGACCTCGACCCCGCCGAGGTCGGCGGCGCGCTGGCTGATGAGGTCCTCGAGGCGGCCGGGCGTGGCGACGAGCACGTCGACACCGGCGCGCAGCGCCTGGATCTGCTTGCCCATCGGCAGGCCACCGGCGACCAGCTTGACCCGCAGGTCGAGGGAGTCGGCGACGGGCGAGAGCGAGTCGGTGACCTGCATCGCGAGTTCGCGGGTGGGGACGAGCACCAGGCCGCGCGGGCGCAGCGTCGTGCGGCGGCCGCCGTGCAGGCGGGCCAGCATCGGCAGGCCGAAGGCGAGGGTCTTGCCGGCGCCGGTGGCGGCGCGGCCGATCACGTCACGACCCGCGAGGGCCGCCGGGATCGTTGCAGCCTGCACCGGGAAGGGCGTGTCGATGCCACGACGCTGCAGGGCGGTGGCGACAGGAGCGGGGAGACCCAGCTCACCGAACGACGGCAGGTTCTCCGTGGCGATCGGGGTGATCTCGAGGTCGTCGAGCGGCGAGCGCTTCGCGGGGCGCTGTGGCTGCGAACCACCGCGACCGCGGCCGCGGGACGGGTTCTGCTGGTTCTGGCCGCCGTGGTTCTGGCTGCTACGGGCAGGACGACGGGCACGCGTGGGCGTGGACATACAGATGTGTTCCTCCGGGATGTGGCACACGATCCCGGAAGGGCGTCAGTGGATCCGACGCGGAGAACTCTCGAGTGCATGCCCGGCACGCTCGTACGACGGCGCGCCTGATGGTCTTGCTGGACCCAACTGTACGGGAGGCCTCGGTGTTCCCCGGTCAGCGCGGGTCGCACGGCGTGGGGAGCGGGGTGGGGGCGCCGTACGCCGCGGCTTCCCGGTTCCCGCCGCGGTCATCGGGCGGCGGTGACCGCCGCGAGGTGCAGGGCCCCGGTGAGCTCCGCGCGGGTGCCCAGGGCAGCGGGGAGGACGACGAGGGCGTCGGCGGTGGCGGGCTGGGCGTGCAGCCGGATCGCCGCCTGCACCCCCTCGACGAGCGGACCGTCCGCACTCCCGAGCTCGCCGCCGATGACGATCGCGGTCGGGTTCAGCAGGTTCACGAGGTCGGCCAGGGCCTCGCCCAGGGTGCGGCCGGCGGTGTGGAGGATGCGCGCGGCGATCGGGTCGCCGTCGAGGCCGGAGAGGCCGACGGTGTCGGGGTCGACCCCCGGCCGCGTGTGGGCGATCTGCGCCCGCACGCTGGGCACCGACACCACCGCCTCGAGACAGCCGCGGTTGCCGCACCGGCACAGCTCGCTGTGACCGGGCAGCAGGGTGTGCCCGATCTCGCCGGCGAGCCCTGTTCCGCCGCGGTACGGCTGGCCGCCGATGACGACGCCCGCGCCGATGCCGTGCGACGCCTTGACGTAGAGGAAGTCGTCGTAGCCGCGCCCGGCGCCCTGCAGCAGCTCGCCGTAGGCGCCGAGCAGGGCGTCGTTCTCGGCGTGCACCGGGATGCCGACGCGCGCCTGCAGTTCCGCGGCCGGTGCCCGGCCGACCCACCCGGACAGGATGGTGGGGGAGCAGACGCGGCCGTCGGCGAGACCGAGCGGGCCGGGGATCCCGGCGACGACCGCGGCGAGGTCCTCGACGTCGTGCTCCCGGCGGAGTCGCTCGAGCATCCCGCTCGCGACGTCCAGGGCCTGGTCGGCCTGCAGGTCGACGTCGAGCGTGACCGACTCGACGGCGACGGGCTGCCCGAACGCGTCGCCGAGCGCGACGTTGACGTGGTGGTGCCCGAAGTCGACCCCCGCGACGGCCGCGCCGGTGGCGACGGCCCGCACGGCGGTGGCCGGGCGTCCCCGCCCCGAACCCGGTGCCCGGACGTCGTCGACCTCGACGATCCGGCCCTCGCGGAACAGCTGCTCGAGCGACTGGTTCACGGTCGAGCGCGGGATGCCGGTGAGCTCCGCGAGGCCCGGCCGGGTGACCTGACCGCGTTCCCGGATGAGGTCGAACAGCTGGTCGCGGGTGGTGCGGCGGCGGGGCGGGTCCTGCCGCGAGGTCATGGGGCCGCACTGTAGCCATCGCCGTGACGCCGAGCGAGTTTAGCCGTAAACCGACCGATCACAGCCTCGAACGCGGCGCTTTCAAACCATTGACAGCGGATTGCGCGCACCTCTAGCGTCCGCCGCAGCGTGGAACCCACCCGCGCCTCTCCACCCCTCACAGAAGAGGACCCGCATGCCCCCTCGTCCCTCCGCACCTCCCTCGCGGCGCCCGCGACGCGCCGCCGGGCGGGCCGCGCTGCCGCTCGCCGTGGCCGCGGCCGTCGCGCTGTCCTCCACCGTCGTGGCCCACGCGGGCACGACCAGCCCGGACCCCACCCCCCTCGAGACCGCCAACGCCGCGCTCTCCCGTTCGGCCGCCACGCAGGGCATGGTTCTGCTGGAGAACCGCAACAACGCGCTGCCGATGCCGGCGTCGGGCAACGTCGCCGTGTTCGGCGTCGGGGCGTACGAGACCGTCAAGGGCGGCACCGGCTCCGGCAACGTCAACAACCGCTACACGATCGGGGTCCGGCAGGGCCTGGAGAACGCGGGCTACGAGGTCACGACCAAGCCCGCGTACTGGAACGCGATGGTGAAGGCCTACGACACCAAGTACGGCGACGCAGGCAACAGCCCGTTCGGCGCGACCGTCGACTACGCGTCGGTGGAGCAGCCGCTCACCGCGACGTCGGTGCTGCCGACCAAGACCACCGACACCGCGGTCTACGTCCTCGCGCGGAACTCCGGTGAGGGATCCGACCGCACCTCGGCCCCCGGCGACTACGCACTCGCCCCGGTCGAGGCCGCGGACCTCGCGGCGATCGGCCACGCCTACAAGCGGGTCATCGTCGTGCTCAACACCGGCGGCATCGTCGACACCTCGTTCTTCCGCACGATCAACGCCCGCACGACCGACCCCGGGCAGGGGCAGGCGCTCGACGCCATGCTGCTCATGAGCCAGGCGGGCCAGGAATCCGGCAACGCCGTGACCGACGTCCTCTCGGGCAAGGTCACGCCCTCGGGCCGGCTCACCGACACGTGGGCGTCGCGCTACAGCGACTACCCGGCGGCGGCGACGTTCGGTGGCAACGACGGCAACACCGACACCGAGTCCTACGACGAGGGCATCTACGTCGGCTACCGGTACTTCGACTCGTTCTACGAGAAGATCAAGCCGAACAACCCCGCGAGTGTGGTCACCTACCCGTTCGGTTACGGGCTGAGCTACACCGGCTTCGCCGTCACGACACTCGGCGTCAGCGCGAACCCGAGCACGGTCACCGTGCAGGCCCGGGTGACGAACACCGGCCGTACCTACACCGGCAAGGACGTCGTCCAGGTCTACTTCTCGGCGCCGACCGGCAAGCTCGACAAGCCGTACCAGCAGCTCGCGGGCTACGCCAAGACCGGCGACCTCGCGCCCGGCGCCTCGCAGACGGTGACCGTGCGGTTCCGCACCACCGACATGGCGTCCTACGACACCGGGCGGGCGGCGTACGTCATGGAGGCCGGCAACTACGTCATCCGTGTCGGGGAGTCCTCCCGCGCCACCCACATCGCCGCGAAGCTGCGGCTCGCGTCGACGGTGACGACCGAGCAGGTCGCCAACGAGATGGACGACGCCCGTCCCACCACGCAACTCACCAGCAGCCCGGCGAACTTCTACAGCTACCCCGCGCAGGCGGGCGAGCTCGCGGCGGCGCCGCAGTACACCTTGCCGGTCAGCGGGTTCGTCACCCGGGACGACGCCTCCGAGTACGAGCAGGACATCCCGGTGAACCCGGCCTCGCCGTACCACGCGATCGACGGCAACGAGATCTCCTCGACCACGGCGTACGTGCCGAACGGTCAGACGGACTGGGAACGCACCGGTGCGCCGTACCAGGCCAAGCAGGGGGAGACGGTCTCGAAGGTCCGGACCGTTCCGGGCGCGACGCTCTACGACGTCGCCAAGGGCTCGCTCACGATGCGCCAGTTCGTGGCGTCGCTGTCGGTCGACCAGCTCGCGAACATCGTCGAGGGTTCGGGCGCCGGCGGCTCGGTGCCGCAGGCGGCCGGTGCCGCCGGCTACACCACCGCGAAGTACGAGAACCTCGGCATCCCCGGGATGGTGCTGTCCGACGGCCCCGCCGGTCTGCGTCTGACCCAGCAGGTCGCGGGCGACCCGACGACCTACCAGTACGCGACCGCGTGGCCGATCGGCACGCTGCTCGCGCAGACCTGGGACCGCGGTCTGGTGCAGCGCGTCGGCACCGCGATCGGCAAGGAGATGCGCTCGTTCGGGGTGACCATGTGGCTCGCTCCCGGCATGAACATCCACCGGGACCCGCTCAACGGTCGCAACTTCGAGTACTTCTCGGAGGACCCGCTGGTCTCGGGCGACACGGCCTCGTCCGAGACGCTCGGCGTGCAGAGCAACCCGGGTGTGGGCGTCACCGTCAAGCACTTCGTCGCCAACAACCAGGAGGCGAACCGCAACGCGGTCGACGAGACCATCGGTGAGCGGGCGCTGCGCGAGATCTACCTGCGCGGCTTCCAGATCGCGGTCGAGTCGGCGCAGCCCATGGCCGTCATGAGCTCGTACAACCAGGTGAACGGAACGTTCACCTCGGCCGACTACGACCTGCTCACCGACCTGCTGCGTGGCGAGTGGGGCTTCAAGGGCCTGGTCATGTCCGACTGGGGCGGCTCGCACAACCCCGTCGCGACGATGTACGCGGGCAACGACCTGATCGAGCCCGGCGGCAACCCCACCGAGATCTCGATCAACACCTCGCGCACCACGCCGACGCTCGACGTCACCGGCCTGCCGGTGTTGGCGGAGACGAGCATCCCGGCGTTCCAGTACCACACCTACAACCTCGCCACCGGCGGGTTGTCGCTGAGCCCGACCGGCGCCGAGAAGATCATCACGAAGGTCGACTCCGGCACGGACCTCTCCGACGTGCTGTCGACCATCACCACGCTCGACGCGCAGTTCCACCCGACGACGGTGCACCGCGGCCCGTACGCCACGGTCGCCGACGCCTACGCGGACCTGGTGTCGATCCTCGCGAGCGACGCGTTGTCGGACACCCAGCGGTCGGCCGTCAGGGTCAAGCCGACCTACCAGGTGCCGGGCGACGCGAGCAGCACGGTGGTCGCGTACACGGTCACCGTCCGCGGTGACTACGCGACGCTGCGCCTGGGCGACCTGCAGCGCAGTGTCACCCGCATCCTCACCGTGGCCACGAAGTCCGCGCCGTTCGCGGCGCTGGCGAAGCTGCAGGGCGTCACGGGGATCAGGGTCGGCCCGTACTCCGGCTGACCTCCTGCACGACCCTCCCGTACGACACGGCGCCCCCGGCTCATCCGAGCCGGGGGCGCCGTCGTGTCCGGACGCGACGCCGGGTCCGGACGGGCACGGGTCAGCGCGTGAGCGGCCCCTGCAGGACGCTCTGCTGGTGCGAGGGGTCGCCGTCGAAACGCTGGGCGGACACGTCGACCACCGGGTAGTCGCGGATGTCCATGCCACCGGGGAGCGTGAAGGTGCCGCTGCCGTCGTTGCCCAATGCACCGATCGCGACCATCACGCCGCTCGAGGGCTGGTACATCCACACCTCGTAGTAGCCGGAGTTGATCGGCAGCTGCTCGGTGGTGACCCGCAGGGCGGGTCCGTCCGCCGCGCAGACCACCTCGGCCCGGCCGCCGGCGTCGGCCGACCCGCCACCGACCGAGGCCAGTTGCGCGGTCGCGGTCGGGCAGCCGCCGGTCGAGGTGTCGTCACGGCCGACGACGTACCCACCCGCGCCCGCGCCGACGACCAGGACGGCCGCGGCGGCGGCGAGCCAGCCCCGCGCGCGACGTCGTCGC
>NZ_JBTJEQ010000088.1:0-6975 GCF_054456675.1 Jatrophihabitans sp. YIM 134969 | reverse complement strand
CGTCCATCGGAGCCACCTTCTGGGCCATGCACCACCGTGCACGACCACGCTCGAGGTGTCACCGATGTCCCGACAGATCCGGTGTCAGCGATGTCCTGACGCAGGACAACCATCTCGTCGGTGCAGTCTCTGAGTAGTTCCGGCCCGGGTCCGGCGACCGTCAGAGACCGTCGACCCTTGATCGAGACTTCGCGTGACGGCCGCGCGTGGTTCGATGCCCGGGTGCCAGAGGAGCGGGGTGGGGTCGTGGTCATGGCGCACCGCGGCCTCTCGGCGGCGGTGACCGGTGGCCCGCACGACGAGAACTCCCTGGCCGCGTTCGCCCGCGCCGTGGCGCTCGGCGCCACCCACCTCGAGACCGACGTGCGGGTGACGTCCGACGGCGTGGCCCTCGCCTTCCACGACGCCGTGCTCGACCGGGTCACCGACGCCCGCGGGATCGTCGCCCACCGGCCGTGGGCCCGGGTCCGCGAGGCGCGGATCGGCGGGGTGGAGCCGATCCCGACGCTCGAGGACGTGCTGGGCTCGTTCCCCGACGCCGTGGTCAACATCGACGTCAAGTCCGACGCCGGGGTGGCGCCGACGCTGGCTGCGCTCGAGCGCACCGGCGCGCACGACCGGGTGTGCCTGGCCGCGTTCTCCGACCGTCGCCTCGCCCGGCTGCGGGCGGCGCTCCCCCACGTCCGCACCGCGATGGGTCCGGCCGAGATCGCCCGGCTCCGACTCGTGGCGAGCCCGGGACCGGTCGGCGGGGTGGCCGCCGTGCTCCCCCGCGGCCGCGGGGTGGTCGCGCAGGTGCCCCGACGGGCGGGGCTGATCACGGTGGTCGACCGTCGCTTCGTGCAAGCCGCCCACCGGCTGGGTGTCGAGGTCCAGGTGTGGACGGTCAACGATCCCTGGCGGATGGAGCAACTACTCGACCTCGGCGTCGACGGCCTCATCACCGACCGCGTCGACCTGGCCATCCCGCTCGTCCGGGCCCGGGCCGCGGCGTGACCGCGACCGAGACGCCCACGGCCACGCTCGCCTCCTACCGCCGGGGTTGGTACTGGTACGGCTGGGCTAGCCACGTCTTCCCCACGCTCATCACCACTGTCTTCATGTCGAGATACATGGTCTCGGTGACCGAGGAGGCCGTGGGCGAGAACGGCCGGGTGCACGTGCTGGGCATCCCGCTGGCCCCGGGCAGCCTGTTCGGCGTCACGCTGACGACGTTCACCGTCGTGGCGGTCGTCCTCATGCCGGTGGTGGGGGCCTTCGCCGACCGCACCGGCCGCAAGCGGGACATCATGTGCGGGCTCGGCGCCGTCGGGGCCGTCGCCTGCATGGCGATGTTCTTCGTGCGCGGCGGCAACTGGCAGCTCGCCGTCGCGACCTACGCGGTGGCGTTCATCGCCTACAGCTGCGCGGCGGTCGTCAACTACGCCCTGCTCGTCGACCTCTCGAACTCCGAGGAGCGCGACAAGATCTCCTCGGTGGGCTGGGGTGTCTCGTACCTCGGCGGCGGACTGTTGCTCGCAGCAGCGTTCGTCCTCAGCCTGTTCCTCGACGACGACGCCCTGCTCGCCCGGCTGGCCATGGGTGCCTCCGGCGTCTGGTGGCTGGTGTTCCTGCTGCCGACGCTGCGCCGGTTGCCCCGGACCACCCACACCTCCGCCGAACGTCCCGACGCCGGTGGCTCGACGTTCGTCGAGGGGTTCCGGCAGCTGGGCCGCACCCTCGCCTCGTTGCGGGCGTTCCCGCTGACGCTGGCGTTCCTCGTGGCGTTCCTCGTCTACAACGACGGCATCCAGACCGTGACCACGGTCGCTGCCGTCTACGGCGACAAGGAACTCGGCCTCGACGACCAGACCCTGCTGCCGGCGATCCTGCTGGTGCAGTTCGTGGCGTTCGGTGGCGCGTTGTGGCTGGGCAGGCTCGCGGAACGGTTCGGCGCCAAACGGGTCGTGCTCGCCTCGCTCGTCGTGTGGACCGGGTTGGTGCTCGTGGCGTTCTTCGTCCAGCGCGGGTCGGTGTGGCAGTTCTACGCCCTGGCCATCGGGATCGCGATCGTGCTCGGCGGCAGCCAGGCACTGTCGAGATCGCTGTTCTCGCGGATGATCCCGGCCGGCAAGGAGGCCGAGTACTTCGGCTTCTACGAGATCAGCGACTCCGGGACGAGCTGGCTGGGACCGCTGATCTTCTCGGTGGCGTACCAGACCACCGGTAGCTACCGCTCGGCGCTGGTCTCGCTGGTCGTGTTCTTCGTGGTGGGTTTCGTCCTGCTCGCGTTCGTGCCGGTGCGGCGCGCGATCGAGGCCTCGGGCAACGTCGCACCGGAGAAGGTGTGACGACGTGACCGAACCCGACGGGGCGCTGGCGGCGATCCCGGCCTCGGGACGTCGGCGGGCGATGCCGATGTCCGCCCAGCTGACGTTCTTCCACGGTCCGATGGACTGCGGCAAGTCGACGCTCGCGCTGCAGATCAACCACAACCACGCCCGGCAGGGCCGGCGCGGCAAGCTCATGACCCGCTACGACCGGTCCGGTCGCCCCGAGGTCACCACCCGGGTCGGACTCGCGCACGAGGCGTTCGAGATCCACGACGACACCGACCTGCGCGCGGTGGTCCGCGAGGAGTGGGCCGCCGGCCGCGAACTGGACTACCTCGTGGTCGACGAGGCGGGGTTCCTCACCCGGGAGCACGTCGACCAGCTGGCCGAACTGGTCGACGACTGGCACGTCGACGTCTACTGCTTCGGCCTGCTCACCGACTTCCGCAGCCAGTTGCTGCCCGGCGCCGCCCGCCTGGTGGAACTGGCCGACCAGACCTCACCGGTGCAGGTCGACGTCCTGTGCTGGTGCGGCCGACCCGGCCGGCTCAACGCGCGGCTGGTCGACGGCGTGATGGTGCGCGAGGGCGACACGGTGGTGGTGGCCGACACCGCGACGGCCGACGAGTCGGCGGTGCGGTACCAGGTCCTGTGCCGCACCCACTACCGGCACGGCGACCTCGGCCCGTCGACGCCCGCCGTGCAGCCCCAACTCGACTTCGGCTGACGCCGCGGAGCGCTCAGTGCGTGCCGTAGGTCGCGGAGCCGCGGGGCATCGACCGCGCCACGACGACCTCCCGCGCGGCCGCGGCCGCCCCGACCAGCGCGGCCACCAACGCCCCGGACGACGCGCCGAGGCCCGCCAGCCGGGCGAGCCGCCCCTCGCGCACGCCCCGACCGATCGACAGCGTGTCGCCGAGGTCGGCGACCGCGCCGGCGAGGAACCAGGCCGAGCGCTCGCCGGGGGCGGTGTCGGAGCGCAGGACGGCCGCGGCCGTGCCCGCCCCGATGGCGATGTCGCGTCCGGCCGTCATGCGCGCCAACCAGTCCGCGCTCGGCGCCGACACCGCGTCGAGGCCGGCCACACGCACCGAGACCACCGGCGCGCGCCAGAACACGACGCCCAGCGCGACCCGACCGACCCCGAGGCCGAACCCGACCCGCTTCCAGAGGGTGTCGTCGTGCAGCACCGCGTCGGGGTCGATCGTCATCGGGGCCTTCCTCACAGTCCAGGTCCTGGACACACCGTCCGGGAATCCGATCTTCGCCCTGCTCGTTGGGAACAGTGACACAGCAGGAGTCGCGCCCACACCCGAGGTACCGGGTGGCCTGAGAAACCAGTCAGGAGTGCGACCAGCCGGAACCGAACCGGCCCTGCGCCCCGGATCGTGGGTATCCGGAACGGTACGTGTGCAGCAGGAGGTGCCCGGAGATGGCTGATCGTTCGTTGCGTGGCTCGCGGCTCGGCGCGACCAGTTTCGAGACCGAGTACGGCGCGGAACCCGCGCCGCGTGTGTTCGCGGAGTACCGCTGCCCGAAGGGCCACGAGTTCCGCATCCCGTTGTCCAACGACGCGGAGATCCCCTCGACCTGGGAGTGCAAGGTCGACAGCCAGCTCGCGGAGCTGGTCGACGGCCCGGCGCCGGAGGCCAAGAAGACGAAGCCCCCGCGTACCCACTGGGACATGCTGCTCGAGCGCCGTTCGGTGCCCGAGCTCGAGGAGGTCCTGGCCGAGCGCCTCGACGTCCTGCGCGCCCGGCGGGGCATCACCAAGTCCGCCTGACGCCGGGCCCGGCCGGACCGTCGCGATCGACGCCGGCCGGCCGACCGACCGCATCCGAGCCCGCACGCCTCCGCGTGCGGGCTCGCGGCGTCTCCGGGGGTCTCGCCGAGTGGTCACTTCCCCGGCCGAGTGGTCATGAGATGCTGACCACTCGCAGGGCGAGGTGACCACTCACCGGATCGGTCAGGGGCGGCGGCGGCGGGCCAGGGCCTGGAGCTGGTCGAGGCGGTGCCGGGCGCCCCAGACCGTGACCTTGAGCAGCGCCTCGCGGACGATCGACCCGCTCATCTTCGACGTCCCGAACTGCCGTTCCCGGAACCGGATCGGCACCTCGCGGACCGTGAAGCCCGCCTGCACCGCGCGCCAGGCGAGGTCGACCTGGAAGCAGTAGCCCTGGGACGCCGTGGCCCGGTAGTCGATGGTCTCCAGCACCTGGCGGCGGTAGGCGCGGTAGCCGCCGGTGATGTCCGAGAGGTCGACGCCCAGCGCGAGCCGCGTGTAGAGGTTTCCGCCGCGCGAGAGCGCCTCGCGGCTCTTGGGCCAGTCGACGACCGATCCGCCGGGCACCCAGCGCGAGCCGAGGACGAGGTCGGCGTGGTCGGGACGGTCCAGCCGCGCCAGCAGGGCGGGCAGCTGCTCCGGGTCGTGGGAGCCGTCGGCGTCCATCTCGACCAGGACGTCGTACCCCCGCTCGAGACCCCAGGTGAACCCGGCGATGTACGCCGCGCCGAGACCCGCCTTGGCGGTGCGGTGCAGCACGTGGACGTGATCGTCCCCGGCGGCGAGGCCGTCGGCGATCTCGCCGGTGCCGTCGGGGCTGCCGTCGTCGACGACCAGCACGTGCAGGTGGTCGCCGAGGCCGCGGACGCGGCCGACGATCGAGGCCACGTTCTCCGCCTCGTTGTAGGTCGGGACGATGACGAGCGTCAGGCGGTCGGCGGCGGGGCCGGCTGCGGTCACTGCGGAACTCCTGTCGTGGCCACGGCGCGGGCGGTGGCGGGGTCGCAAGCCCCCGATCCTCCCGTGCCGACCCGCCGGTCACGGCGGCGGGCTGAGCGCGGTCTCATGATGAGCGCGATCCAGACCAGCAGCGCGGCCGCGGTCATGACGTACTCCGGCCAGGCCCCCAGGCGCACCGCGAGCGTCTGGCCCGTCCGCAGCACCACCTGCTGGTCGAGCACGGCCCGCGTGAACAACGCGCCCGACCGGGCCTCGACCTCACCGTCGGCGCCGATGATCGCGCTGACGCCGCTGGTCGAGGCGGCCAGCACGGTGCGCCCGGTCTCCACCGCCCGCAACCGGCTCATCGCCAGCTGCTGGTACGTCTCGGCGGTGCGGCCGAACGTGGCGTTGTTGGTCTGGACGACGAGGATCTGCGCCCCCGCCCGCACCGACGACTGCACCAGGCCGTCGTAGGCGACCTCGAAGCAGATGACGTCGCCGATCGGGAACGGCCCGCCGGTGACCAGGCCGTTGCCGCTGCCCGCCGCCATGTCGCGCTGCACCAGGTCGACGTCGCTGCTCACCTTCCGCGCGATCGAGCGCAGCGGGATGTACTCGGCGAAGGGCACCGGGTGACGTTTGGTGTACGTGTCCCCCGGACCCCCGGGCGAGCCGGACGTGGCGGGTGACCACAGGATCGAGGTGTTGGAGATGTGGTCGGGCCCCGGGCCGTCGAGGATCGCGCCCACGAGGATCGGCGCGTGCACGGTGTCCGCGGCCGAGGAGATCGCCGCGGCGGCCGTCGCGTCGCGGTAGGGGTCGACGTCGGAGGCGTTCTCCGGCCACACCACCAGATCGGGTTGCGGTCGCTTCCCGGCGGCGACGTCGGCCGCGAGGTCGAGCGTGGCCTGGACGTGGTTGTCGAGGACCTGCCGGGCGCGGTCCTCGATCCGCAGTCCGGCCTGCTGCACGTTGCCCTGGACCACCGCGACCACGACCCGGCGGTCCGCGGGACCGCTCGAGGGAGCGAGCACCGGGGTGAGCAGGAGGGCCAGGACCGGCACCGCCACCAGCACCGCGGCCGGCCGTGCGACGGCCGTCACCCGGGTCGGGTGCCGGACGACCGCGACCAGGACGAAGGCGAGACCACCCCCGGCGAGCGCCACCGTGAACGACACCAGCGGCGCCCCGCCCAGCGCGGCGAACCACCGCAGGGGCGAGTCGGCCTGACTGAACGCCCACCTCCCCCACGGGAACCCGCCGAACGGCCACCGCGAGCGCAACGCCTCCTGGCCCACCCACGCGCACCCGACCCAGAGCGGCGCGAGCGGCGACCGTTGCAGGGTGGGCAGCAGGACGCCCAGCAGCGCGACGTAGGCCGCTTCGGCGGTGGCGAGGATCAGCCAGGGCGCCGGGCCGACGTAGATGCCGGTCCAGGAGATGAGCGGCACGAAGAACCCGAGACCCCAGAGCATCCCCAGCCCGGCGCCGACCCGGGCGCGGTGACCGTGCACCGCCACCGACAGGGCGGCCACCGAGACCGCCGCCAACGGCCAGATGCCGAACCGCGGGAACGCGAGGACGCCGACCAGGCCGCCCGCGACCGCGAGCAGCGCGGCCCACCGGCCCCGGAGCAACGGCGCCCGACGGGGAGGCGCCGTCGTCGTCACACGCACCAGTATCCGTCGCTCAGCTGAGAGCGGCGGGGACGTCGAGCGCGTCGGCGTCGAACGCGATCCGGCCGGCGACGACGGTCACCAGGCACCGCGGGAGGTCGACGCCGGGCGCCAGGTCGGGCAGGCCCGGGACGGCGGCGCGCGGGTCGGTGCTCCACCGGGAGACGCGGTCGTCGGGCGCGTCGACACCCAGCGGGCCGGCGGCCCAGACCGCGAGCGTGGCGGGGGCACCCGGGGCGATCGTTCCCGAGCCGTCGCCGTC
>NZ_JBTJEQ010000087.1:0-7322 GCF_054456675.1 Jatrophihabitans sp. YIM 134969 | reverse complement strand
CTTCGGGTTCCACACCGCAACACCACTGATCGCCCTGGCCATGCTCCACCTCGGCGGCCACCGACCCCAACTACCCCGACGGCACCCACACATCAGTCAGTAGACCCGAAAAACCTGCCCACTCGGCCAGAGAGGTGCCCACTCGCCAGATCCGGGCGGGTCAGCGGAAGCGGCGCAGCCGCAGGCTGTTGGTCACCACGAACACCGAGCTCAACGCCATGGCCGCGCCCGCGACCAGGGGGTTCAGCAGACCGGACGCCGCGAGCGGGATGGCTGCGACGTTGTACGCGAAGGCCCAGAACAGGTTGCCCCTGATGGTCGCGAGGGTGCGACGCGCGAGCCGCACGGCGTCGACGGCCGCGGTGAGGTCGCCGCGCATCAGCGTGAGGTCGGAGGCCTCGATGGCGACGTCGGTGCCGGTGCCCATCGCGATGGCGAGGTCGGCCGTCGCGAGGGCCGCGGCGTCGTTGACACCGTCGCCCACCATCGCCACGACCGCGCCCGCGGCCTGCAGGTCACGGACGGCGTCGACCTTGCCGGCCGGGAGGACCTCGGCGACGACGTCGTGCGCGTCGATCCCCACCGCCGCGGCGACGGCCAGCGCGGCGCGCCGGTTGTCACCGGTGAGCAGCACCGGGCGCAGGCCGAGCGACCGGAATCCCTCGATGGCCGCGGCACTCCTGGGCTCGACCGTGTCGCCCACGACGAGGACGCCGCGGGCCAGGCCGTCCCACGCGACCAGGACCGGCGTCAGACCGTTGCCCTGGGCACCATCGACGGCGGCGTCGAGCGCGGGATCGGTCGGCACCGACCAGGCCCGCAGCAGGTCGGCGCGGCCGACCAGCACCGCCCGGGTCCCGCCGTCGGCCGCCACCGTGCCGGCCACTCCGAGGCCGGCGTCGCTCGAGAAACCCTCGACGGGCGCGAACGTCGCCCCCCGTTCCCGCGCCGCCGCGACGATCGCCGCGGCGATCGGGTGCTCACTGCCCGCCTCGACCGCCGCGGCGGTGGCCAGCAGGTCGTCGGCGTCGACCCCGGCGGCCGGCACCACCTGGTGCAGGGTCATCCGGCCGGTGGTGACGGTGCCGGTCTTGTCGAGCACGACGGTGTCGACGCGACGGGTGCTCTCCAGGGCCTGCGGGCCCTTGATGACGATGCCGAGTTGCGCACCGCGACCGGTGCCGACCAGCAGGGCGGTGGGGGTGGCGAGCCCCAGGGCGCAGGGGCAGGCGATGATGAGGACCGCGACGGCGGCGGTGAAGGCGTCACGGGCGTCGCCCGTGGCGAGCCACCAGGCGGCGAGGGTCACGAGCGCGATGCCGATGACGACCGGGACGAACACGCCGGACACCCGGTCGGCGAGGCGTTGGACCTGGGCCTTGCCGTTCTGCGCGGCCTCGACCAGCCGGGCCAACTGCGCGAGCTGGGTGTCGGCTCCGACCCGGGTCGCCTGCACGACGAGACGCCCGCCGACGTTGAGGGTGGCCCCGACGACGCCGTCGCCCTCGGCGACCTCGACCGGCACTGATTCCCCCGTCAGCATCGAGGAATCCACCGCTGAGCGGCCGGACTCGACCCGACCGTCCGTGGCGATCTTCTCACCCGGCCGCACGACGAAGCGGTCGCCCGGGACGAGGTCGGCGACCGGCGTGCGCACCTCCTCGCCGTCGCGCAGGACGGCGACGTCCTTCGCCCCGAGGTCGAGCAGGGCCCGTAACGCGGCCGACGAACGCCGGGCGGCGCGGGACTCGGCGTAGCGGCCGGCGAGGATGAAGACGGTGACGACGCTCGCGACCTCGAGGTAGGAGTCCTCGCCGGAGCCGCTGACGATCGCCACGAGCGACCAGAGGTAGGAGGCCGTGACCCCGACCGACACGAGGGTGTCCATGCTCGCCGCGCCGTGGCGCAGGTTGGTCAGCGCGGCGCGGTGGAACGGCCAGGCGCCCCACCCGACGACCGGGGTGGCCAGGACGAGCGCCACCCACTGCCAGCCGTCGAAACGCAGCGGCATGACCATCGACAGCAGCAGCACCGGCAACGCCAGCACGGCGGAGACGACCGTCCGCACGAGCAGCGGGCGGGAGTGGTCGGTGTCGTCGAGTTCGGGCGCCGGGCGCGCGGCGGTGTAGCCGGTGGCCTCGACCGTGCCGATCAGGTCGTCGTCGCTGGTGTGCGCCGGGGCGGTGACCAGCGCCTTGTGGGTCGCGTAGTTCACCGACGCGGTGACACCGTCGAGCTTGTTGAGCTTCTTCTCGATCCGCGCCGCGCACGAGGCGCAGGTCATCCCGCCGATGACGAGTTCGACCTCACGGTGTGTGGTGCTGGATGCAACGGTCATGGCTGGTCCTCGGGTGGCTCCGGTTCAGGACGCGAGGTGGTAGTCGCCGGCCTCGTCGAGCGCGGCGGCGACCTGCTCGTCGGCCAGCGGGGAGTCGCTGACGACGGTGACGGTCGAGGTGGCGCCGGGGTCGAGCGTGATCTCGACGAGGTTGACGCCCTCGACGGCGGACAACTCCTGGGTGACCGCCGTGACGCAGTGCGCGCAGGTCATACCGGTGACGGGGTAGGTGCTGGTCGTCATGAGCGGGCCTCTCGGTCGGTGGCGGGGAGATCAGTCGGTGGTGTGGGTGAGCGCGACGAGTTGCCGCAGGCAGTGGTCGCGCAACGGCGCCGGGAAGTCGTCGGCGAGCCGGTTGAAGACGACCCGGCCCTGCTTGCGGGTGACGAGCAGGCCGGCGGTGCGCAGCAGCCGCAGGGCGTAGGACACGGAGTCCTCGCTGACGTCGAGGGCGAGAGCGAGGTCGCCGACGCAGAGTTCCTCGGCGACGTCGAGCGCGTAGATGAGCCGTAGCCGCACGGGGTCGGCCATGAGTGACAGCAGGCCGGTGAGGCGGGCGGCGTCGTCGGCGCTGGGGAGGCGGGAGCGGGCGTGGGCGACCCGTTCGGGGTCGATCGGGTGGTCGTGGTCGGTCACGGTCACCACGGCGGTCTCCTCATCGTGCACATCCGCACGGTCGTGCGGACGTCTCTCCTGTGTACGCCCGCTGCCGGCGATCCGCAAGTCCGCACAGGCGTACGGATGTCGATGCTTGTCCTGGCCCGGGACGACCGGCTAGAACGGACCCGTGACCACCGTGGAGGCACCCGTCCTGTCCCGCGTCGACGACGGCGTCGGGATCGTGACGCTGGCGAACGGCCGGCGCCGCAACCCCCTGGGCGTCGCGACCATGCGGGCCGTCACGGCCGCGCTGCGCGAGCTGTCGGAGACGGGGGTCGGGGCGGTCGTCCTCACCCACGAGGGCCCGGCGTTCTCGGCCGGACACGACCTGTCGGAGATGGTCGGCCGCACGCTCGACGACGAGCGCGAGGTGTTCGCCGTCTGCACCGAGATGATGGAGACGGTGCAGCAGATCCCGCAGCCGGTGATCGCCGCGGTCGACGGCATGGCCGTCGCGGCGGGGTGCCAACTGGTGGCCACCTGCGACCTGGCCGTGGTGTCGAGCAGCTCGGTCTTCGGCACGCCCGGCGTGCGGATCGGGCTGTTCTGCTCGACGCCGATGGTGGCCGTCAGCCGCGCGATCGGCCGCAAGCGGGCGCTGCAGATGCTGCTCACCGGCGAGACGATCGACGCGGCCACGGCGGCCGACTGGGGTCTGGTCAACGAGGTGGTCGAGCCCGGCGCCGTCGGGGGCCGCGCGCTCGAGCTGGCCCGGCAGATCTCCTCCGCCAGCGCCCTCACCCTGGCGATCGGCAAGCAGGCGTTCTACCGCCAGGTCGACCTGCCGCAGGCCGAGGCCTACGCCGCGATGGCGGAGACCATGGCCACCAACGCCGTCACCTGCGACGCCCAGGAGGGCATGCAGGCGTTCCTCGACAAGCGCGCCCCGGTCTGGACCAACACCTGAGGGCGTCGCCACGGGGATCGAGCGGCGCGTGGAGGGCTTCCGGCGCCACTCAGTCGACGGGGGCGGGGCGAGCCCGGGCGGCGGCGACCGCGACGAGGTCGCGGACCGGTCCCGCGGGTGGGGTGCGGGGGCCGGACCAGACGGCCCGCAGTGACCGGCCGAGGTCGATACCCACGACCGTGACCTCCACGAGACGCCCGGCGGCGAGGTCGTCGGCCACCACGAGCGCCGACAGCACCGCCGGGGCGGCGCCGGCCAGCACCGCGGCGCGGACGGCCGCGGTGGTCGACAGCTCCAGCGCCGGGGTGACGCCGGCCGCCGGGTCGCGCAGGGTGGCTCCGAGCGCGGCGTCGAGGGCGTCGCGGGTGCCGGACCCGCGTTCGCGGGTGACCAGCGGTGTGGCGACGAGGGTCTCGGCGTCGACCGGACGACGGCGGGTGGCCCACGGGTGCCCGGGTGCGACCACCGCGACCAGCCGGTCGTGCCCGACGACCCGGCTGCGGCACCCCCGCGGCGCCGACGGGCCCTCGACGAACCCGAGGTCGACCCGTCCGGCCCGCACCAGGGAGGCGACCTCGGCGCTGTTCGTCGCGGCGAGCGTGACGGCGGCGGGGGCCGCACCGCGGGCCCGCTCGACTGCGGCGAGCGACACCAGCCAGCCCGGCAGCAACCGCTCGGCCACGGTCAGGCTCGCGGCCACCCGCAGCCGGGAGTCACGGTCCTGACGCAGGGCGGCGATGGCGGCGTCGACCTCGGCCGCCTGGTCGAGCAGCCGGGCGGCCCACTCGGCCACCACGACCCCGGCGGGCGTCAGCGTCGAGCCGCGCGGGGACCGGTCGAGGACGGTGACGCCGGTCTGAGCCTCCAACGACGCGACGCGGGCTGACACCGCCTGCTGGGTGCGGCCGAGCTCGCCCGCCGCGGCGTTGAGGCTGCCGGTGCGGGCGACGGCCACCAGCACCTCGAGCGCACCGAGATCCGGCATCCGGACGCTCAACACGACTACTGGTCACCATCCTGACTTGTAGGGGTACAAGACTGCCTTGATACCACGGGGCGCCACGACGGCGCAGGGTGGAGACCGTGACCACCACTGCCGCGCCGTCGACCCCGCACCGGTTGTTCCGGGACCTCGACCGGCCGTCGCAGGTGGTCTCCCACTTCACCCCGAACTGGTTCGCCGCGGTGATGGGCACCGGCATCGTGGCCGTGGCGGCGTCGTCGCTGCCGTACCAGTCACAACTGTTGCACACGGCAGCGATCGCTGTCTGGGCCCTGGCTACGACCGTCCTGGTGGTCGTCGTGGCCGCGACGGCCGCCCACTGGCTGCGGTACCCGGCAGTCGCCCGCGGGCACTTCTCCCACCCGGTCATGGCCCACTTCCACGGCGCACCGCCGATGGCCTTGCTGACCGTCGGCGCCGGTGCGCTGCTGGTCGGCCGGGACGTCATCGGACTGCCCGCGGCCGTCACGGTCGACGCCGTGCTGTGGATCGCCGGCACCGTGCTCGGACTCGCCACCGCGATCGTCGTGCCGTGGCGGATGACGACCCGGGGCGCGATGCCGGCGGAGCGGGCGTTCGGCGGGTGGCTGATGCCCGTGGTGCCGCCGATGGTCTCGGCGTCGACCGGCGCGCTGCTGGTGCCGCACCTGCCGGCCGGTGCGCCCCGGCTCGCCCTGTTCGCCGCCTGCTACGTCATGTTCGCGCTGGCGGCGGTGGCGTCGGCCGTCGTCATCGTCCGCATCGTGCGGCGGGTGCGCCACCACGGGGTCGGCGAGGCCGCGAGCGTCCCGACACTGTGGATCGTGCTCGGCCCGCTCGGCCAGTCGGTCACCGCGGTCAACCTGCTCGGCGGCGTGGCCCCGCTCGTGGTGAGGCCGGGCACCGCCCGGGCCCTGCACGTCTCCGGGTTGGTCTACGGCCTGCCCGTGTGGGCGGCCGCGCTCGGATGGGCCGCGCTCGCCGCGGTGGTCACGGCCCGGACCGCGCGTGAGCGCCTGCCGTTCGGGTTGACCTGGTGGTCGTTCACGTTCCCCGTCGGCACCGTGGTCACTGCGACCTCGGGCCTTGCTCTGCACACCGGGTCCTCGACGCTCGCGGACCTCGCGGTGGTGCTGTTCGTGGCGCTCGTCGCCGCGTGGCTCACGGTGGCGGTGCGCACGGTCGCTGCCGCCGGGCGGGGTTGGGTGTTCCTGCCGCCGACCGGGTGAACCCGCCCCTCTCCGGGTAAGTTCCCGCGCGTGGGCATCCTGGACAACCTGCGCAGCCAGTTCATCGACATCGTCGAGTTCCTCGACGACAGTCGCGACACCATCGTGTACCGCTTCGAGCGGCACAACAACGAGATCAAGAACGGCGCGCAGCTGATCGTGCGCGAGGGGCAGGTCGCGGTCTTCGAGAGCGAGGGCCAGATCGCGGACGTCTTCACCCCCGGCACCTACACCCTGGAGACTCGGAACCTGCCGATCCTCTCGGACCTCAAGGGCTGGAAGTACGGCTTCGAGTCGCCGTTCAAGGCCGAGGTGTACTTCGTCGGGACCCGCCTCTACACCGACATGAAGTGGGGGACGCAGAACCCCGTCACGATGCGCGACGCCGAGTTCGGCATGGTGCGGCTGCGGGCATTCGGCACCTACGCCCTGCAGGTCGTCGACGCCGGCAAACTCATCCGGCAGCTGGTCGGCACCGACCCGCAGTTCCGCACCGACGAGGTGTCGGAGTTCCTGCGGCAGACCATCGTCGGGCAGGTCGGCACGGCGTTGGCGTCGTCGAACATCCCGATGCTCGACCTCGCCGCGAACCAGCAGACGATCGCGGCCACGCTCGGTGGCACGCTCACCACCAACCTCGCCGACATGGGCATCGCGATCCCCCGGTTCGTCATCGAGAACATCTCGCTGCCGCCGGAGGTCGAGGAGGTGCTCGACAAGCGGACGTCCATGGGCGTCATGGGCAACCTCGACCAGTACACGAAGTACCAGACGGCGACGGCGATCGGCGACGCCGCGAACAACCCGGGTGGTGCGGGCGAGGGCCTCGGCCTGGGGTTCGGCGTGGCCCTCGGTCAGCAGATGGCCGGAGCGCTCGCGGGCCAGAACGCGGGGAACGCCGGGGCGAACCAGAGCGGGCCGCCGCCGCTGCCGGGTGCCGCGTTGCCCTTCTACCTCGGCGTCAACGGCCAGCAGGTCGGTCCGGTGCCGCCGTCGGACCTCGCGGCGCGCGTGACGAGCGGCGAGCTGACCCAGCAGACACCCGTGTGGAAGCAGGGCATGGCCGCGTGGACGCCCGCGGGCGAGGTCGCCGAACTCGCGCCGCTGTTCGCGTCGGTGCCGCCGCCGCTCCCGCCGCAGCCCGGCCCGACCCCGCCGCAGGCATGACGACGGGCGCGACCCCACCGCCGCTGCCGCCGGCCTCCC
>NZ_JBTJEQ010000086.1:0-7973 GCF_054456675.1 Jatrophihabitans sp. YIM 134969 | reverse complement strand
CGCCCGCGGGGTCGCGGCCACCGCCGCCACGCCCAGCACCGGCCACCCGGCCGCCCGCAGGACGTCGACGGCGTCGCGGGCGGTCGCACCGCTCGTGACGATGTCGTCGACGACCACCACCGGCACCGGGTCGCCCGGTACCGCGGGCGGCGGGAGGGCGCGGTAGCGGCCCGCGCCGCCGAGTCGCTCGGCGAGACCGACCTCGAGGTCGTCGCGGCGGGCCCCACGACCGCTCACCCGCAGCAGCACCCGCACCCGACCGCCCCGGCCACGAGCCGCGGTGGCCGCCAGGCGCCGGACGTGGTCGTCACCACGACGGGCCCGGGCCGCAGCGGTCGAGGGCACCGGCACGAGCAGCACCGCGTTCCACGGAGGTGGGACGAACGGTCGGTCGGGATCCGCGAGCGGGGCGAGCAGGTGGTCGACCGCTGAGCGCAGCAGGCGCCCGAGCGGGCGGGCGAGCTCCCGCCGGCCCCGCTCCTTGTACGCGATGAGGGCCCGCCGCACCCCGGCGTCGTACGCCGCGGCGGCGACCACCGGCACGTCCGCCGGCGCGGCGGTCAGGTCGTCGAGCGTGGCCGGGGTCGCGCGCCCCCGACACGACGGGCAGAGCAGCTCCCGCGGGACCGCACACCCGGCGCAGGTCCGCGGCCAGACCAGGTCACCGAGTTCGGTCCCGAGCGCCGCGCCGGCCCGGGCCGCCCCGGCTGTGCTCCACCACCGTCGTCCCACCCGGCCGAGCCAACCCCGTCGGAGGCGTCCGTGGGGTGTGGAAACCCCGACTGTGGACGACGGTGTCGTCGTCCACACCACGAGCGGCTCGACGTCACGCTGAGCTCGAGGCTCGACCAGCCCGTCAGATCGAGAACGAGGGCGCCGAGCCCGGGCGGGCGGCGCCGCGGTCGGGCGAGGTCCACTGCGCCCCGCCGTAGGACGACCGCGTCCACACCGACGCGTTGCCGCCCGAACCCACGGTCGCCCACTGGTTCTGGGTGCGGGCCGACACCGCGAGGGAGCGCGGGCGGTCGGGCAGGCCGTCCGGCGTCACCGTGGCGAGCACGGCACCGTCGGCGAAGACGTCGAAGTACAGGCCCGCCGAGGCACTCGGCGGCCCGCCGATGCCGGCGAGCGTCGTCTCGGTCCGCCAGCCGACGTCCGACACCACCAGGCCGCCCGGGGTGATCTGGGTCAGGGGTCCGAGCGAGACGTCGGCCCCGGTCCGGATCACCGCCCCCACGAACAGCACCGACGACCCGTCGGACCCGCTGACGACCAAGGCGAGCCGGGTGCCCTCGGGCGAGAACGCGATGGCGGTGACGTCGCCGGGGACGCCCGCGCTGGACCCGGACAGGGGCACGGGGGTCGGCCGCGCGCCGACCACCCCCGGCAGGAACCGGTAGATCGTGGGACCCGAGGCCACCCACACCTCGTCGGTGTCCGACGCGGTGCCGACCGGTGCCCACGCGGGCGCCGTGAGCCTTGCGGGCCGCAGCCCGACCGCGGTGAGCTCACCGGTGTCGCCGACCAACAGACGCCGGAGCCCGTTCGTCCCGACCGGGCTGGTCGCGGCGACGCGGGAGCGGCCGTCGGTGTCGTCGAACACCGCGGTGTCGAGGTCGTAGGTGCCGCTGCCCAGCCGCCCGGGCAGGGGGTCACCGTCGGCGTCGACCACGGCGCCGCCACGGATGTAGGTCAGGGTCGGATCGCCGGTGGGAGCTCCGAACTCCGGGAAGTCGTTGCGGTCGAAGGTGTCCCCGACACCGGGGACGTCGACGGTGTCCGTGCCGTCGACCAGCTTCAACCCGCGGAAGCCCAACGGCAGCAGGGTGTACGCCAACTGCGCGGCGAGCCCGCGCACCGCGTTGCCTTCCAGCGCCGCGGCACCGGGTACCTGCACCACGAGGGGGGACCCGGCCGTCACGCTCGGTCTCTGGTTGCCCGCGGGCGCCGGGACGAACGGGCTCACCGCGTTCTGCAGTTCGGCGCGCGGCCCGGCCAACAGTTGGGCCAGCAGGAACGAAGCCAGGCTGACGTCGGTGAGCGGTGACCACCGCACGTCGGGCACGAGGTGGGTGCCGCTGGGGTCGAGGAAGTAGAGCGGGCGGGCCGTGAACGGTCCGCTGAAGTCGTCCTGTCGCAGGAACAACCCGGGCGGGACGGGCGAGCTGATCCGCCACTGCCCGGCGCTGTTCTTGGTCACGGTGTAGGTGGCGGTCCGGTTGCCCTGCCCGCCGAGGTTCGGGGTGTAGACGCCGCCGGCGGTCAACGTCGCCACCGGCCGGTACGTCAGGGCCACGGTGTTGTCGGGGCCGAGTTCACCGACGTTGAACGGGGTCTGGGCGACGATCGTCGCCCCGGTGGACGACCAGGTCTTGGCCGCGTCGTCGTCGAGGTAGGCACGGGCGGCGTCGAGCCGGTCCGGGCTCGCGGCCGTCGCGTCCAGGAACCCCCGCACGATCGCGTTCGGCGACGCGCCGTTGGGCGGCGCCTCGACCGTGGTGGGCGGTGCCTCCCCCAGGCCCAGGGTCTTGACCACCTGCGGCCCGGACGACGTCGGCACACCGGTGCAGCCTGCAACGGTCAGCGCCGCCAGTGTCACCAGGGCGACCACCAGCCGGCGGCTCACGAGGAGACCTTCTCGGTGGGCACGGAGGGCTCGCCCGCCGGTGGCAACGGGTCGTGCGCGTCCTCCGGTTCGAGCGCGAGCGGTGACGACCGCACGTCGGTGTCGCGCCGCCGCGGCAGGGTGAGTCGGAACTGCGCCCCGTGGCCGCGTTCGCCCCACGCCTGCAACCACCCCCCGTGCAGGCGGGCGTCCTCCAGGCTGATCGACAGGCCCAGACCGGTTCCGCCGGTGAGGCGGCTGCGGGACGGGTCCCCGCGCCAGAACCGGTTGAAGACCAGGGCCGACTCGCCGGGTCGCAGGCCGATGCCGTAGTCGCGGACCGTCATCGACACCACGTCGTCGTCGGCCCCGACGGTGACGACCACGGGCCGGCCGTTGCCGTGGTCGAGCGCGTTGCCGAGCAGGTTGCGCAGCACCCGCTCGATCCGGCGGGCGTCGATGTCGGCGACCACCGGATCGGGGGCGTTGACGACCAGTTCGCTGCCGTGACGTTCGGCGAGCACGCGGTTGGCGTCGACGGCCGAGTACACGACCGAGCGCACGTCGACCTGCTCGGTCTCCAGCGCGGCGACCCCCGCGTCGTAGCGGGAGATCTCCAGCAGGTCGGCCAGCAACGCCTCGAAGCGGTCGAGCTCCCCCACGAGCAGCTCGACGCTGCGCGCCAGCTCCGGCGCGAAGCGGTCGCGGCCCTCGTACAGCAGTTCGGTGGCCATGCGGATGGTCGTGAGCGGGGTGCGCAACTCGTGGGAGACGTCGGAGGTGAACCGCTGCTGGACACGCGACAACTCCTTCAGCCGCAGGATCTGGTCCTGCAGGCTGGCGGCCATCTCGTTGAAGGAACGTCCGAGTTTGGCGAGGTCGTCGGTGCCGGACACCGGGATGCGCTGGGCGAAGTCCCCGGCCGAGAGGCGTTCGGCGGTCCGGGCGGCGAGCCGGACCGGCCCGACCACCTGCCGGGTCACCAGCAGCGAGCTGAGGACCACCAGCAGCACCAGCGAGAGCCCGGCGATGAGCACGGTGCGCTGGACGAGGTCGACGGTGGCGCGTTCGGCATCGAGGGGGAACAGGAAGTACAACTCGAACGACCCGGCACGGGTCGACAACGGTTCGCCGACGATGAGCCCCGGACCGGTCCCGCCGCCGGCTGTCTGCACGGTCGCGAACTGCGTCGCCTGCACGCCGTCGCGCACCACCCGCCGCAACGAGGCCGGGAGTTCGATCCCACGGTTCAGCACGGCCTGCACCGTGGGGTCGTCGGTGCGGACCGAGAGCTGGAACAACCCGGCGGTCGAGGCGGTCGTGGCCGCGAGGCCCGAGGAGATCTGGTCGAACGCGTTGAGGATGCCCGCGACGTCGCCCTGGCTGACCGCTTCCAGCTGACTCCGGGCGAGCGACAACCCGGCGTCGGCCTGCTGGATCGCGGCGCGCCGCTTGGCCGAGACGACACCGTCGGTGATCTGCCCGACCAGCACGATGCCGACGATCAGCACGACGACGCCAGTGAGCACGGCGGTCGTGACGGCGACCCGCAGCGACACGGACCGCCGCCAGGTCGAGGCGGTCCACCGCCGGATCAGCCCGGCGAGGTCGGCACTCCAGCGCCGGGCCCGCAGGCCGGAGGTCAGCGTCCACCGCCCGATCCGCCGGGTCAGCGGCGCGGGCGTGGAGGTGGTCACGGCGGGCCGGCCTTGTACCCCACCCCGCGGACGGTCAGGACGACCTCCGGGCGTTCGGGGTCGCGCTCGACCTTGGAGCGCAACCGCTGCACGTGGACGTTGACCAGGCGGGTGTCGGCGGCGTGCCGGTACCCCCACACCTGCTCCAGCAGGACCTCACGGGTGAAGACCTGACGCGGCTTGCGGGCGAGCGCCACGAGCAGGTCGAACTCGAGCGGGGTCAGCGAGATCGGGCCGTTGTGGTCGCTCGCGCGCGAGACCTGGTGGGCGGGGACGTCGATGACGACCTGCGACTCCGGCGGCCCGATCGTGAGGGTCTCCCCCGCGACCTCGTCGTGCTGACGCAGCCGCGCGCGCATCCGCGCCACGAGCTCCTTGGGCTTGAACGGCTTGACGACGTAGTCGTCGGCACCGGACTCCAGCCCGAGCACGACGTCGACGGTGTCGGACTTCGCGGTCAGCATGATGATCGGCACGCCGCTCTCGGCGCGGATCGCCCGGCACACGTCGATGCCGGACATGCCCGGGAGCATCAGGTCGAGCAGCACGATGTCGGGCTTGACCTCACGGAACTTCGCGACCGCCGCCGCGCCGTCGGCCTCGAAGGACGGCTCGAAACCGTCGGTGCGCAGCACGATCCCCAGCATCTCGGCGAGGGCCGAGTCGTCGTCGACCACCAGGACGCGCGGTTTCATGCCGACATCGTGACACGACGGCCCTCCGGAACCGCGGACGACGGCGTCCTTCTCAGCCGGCTCCGGCCTCCGGCGCGGCCGGGCCGGAGGCGACCGAGGTGGCGGAGGCGACGCGGCCGGCGTCGCGGACTGCCTCGCGGCGGGCGTCCCGGACGGCGACCACGAGCGCGCACAGCGCGAACACCAGGGACACCGCGAGCGCGACCGCGTAAGCGTCGCCGAACGCGTCGGCGCGGCGCGCGCCGGCGGCGGGGGCGTGGGCGGACACGGCGAAGAAGACCGCGCCGACGACGACGGAACTGGTCGCGGCGCCGATCCGTTGGGCCGTCTGCAGCATGCCGCCCGCGGTCGACCCGCTGCGGGCGTCGACGTCGACGTAGGACAACGCCTGGTTCGGGGTCAGCACGCCGCCACCGCCGAGACCCGCGACGAACAGCGGCACCGCGAGTACCGCCACGAACGCCCCGTTGCCGATCGCCCCGGCGAGGGTCGCCGCCACCAACGCGGCGCCGGCGACGCCGAGCACGAACAGCACGAGCGCCCCGACGAGCAGGCGGCGGCCGAAGCGACGCACCCAGCGACCCGCGACCGCCGCGGACACGCCCGCCCCGACCGCGTAGGCCGTGGCCGTCAGCCCCGACTGCAGCGCGCTGAACCCCAGGCCGTCCTGGACGAACAGTGCGAGCACCAGCGACATCCCGACGAACGCCACGAAGAAGAACAGAGCGAGCACGACCCCGGCGGTGAACGACCGCACGCGGAACAGGGCCAGGTCGATCAGTGGGTGCCCACGGCGCGCGGCGGGCCCCCGCTCCCACCGCCAGAACGCCACCCCGAAGACCACGGCGGCCACGAGGATCCAGCCGAGTGACAGGTCGTGGTCGGAGTCGAACTGCACGAACGGGAACAGCGCGCTGAAGAGGCCGAGCGCGAGCAGCGCCGCTCCGGTGAGGTCGAGGCCACGGCTGCGCCGGGTGTCACGGACCTGCGCCGGCAGCAACCGCCAGCACGCGACGATCGAGGCCAGTCCGATCGGCACGTTGACGAGGAAGCACAGCCGCCAGCCCCACTCGTCGCCGCCGACGCCGATGATCACACCGCCGAGCACCGGCCCCGCGGCCGACGCGACACCGACCATCGTGCCGATGAACCCGAACGCCCGGCCGCGGTCCTGCGGGGCGAACAGCTGCTGGATGATCCCGGAGACCTGCGGGTTGAGCAGCCCGCCGGCGAGGCCCTGCACCACCCGGGCCGCGACCAGGACCTCGATGGTGGGGGCGAAGCCCGCGACCAGGCTGGTGAGCACGAACGCGGACGACCCGACCAGCAGCATCCGACGCCGGCCGTGGTCGTCGCCGAGCCGACCGGCGATGACCGGCACGATCCCGAACGCGAGGGCGTACCCCGAGACCACCCACTGCAGCTGGGCCGAACTGGCGTGCAACTGCTGGCCGAGGGTCGGCAACGCGACCACCACGATCGAGACGTCGACGAGGGTCATGAACAGGCTCGTGACCGCCGCGATCAGAGCCGCCCACCGGTGCTGGGCTCCCGCACCGGTCCCCGACGTCACCGTTGGATCCTGCCCGTGGTCGCCCACCGCCACGCGTCGACCGGGTCACGCCCCTGCTCGGGCCGTCCGCTGCGGGTCCGCGGTGGTCCGTGTGACCATGACCCGGTGACCGCGCCGACGACACCGGCCGCGCCGGTGGTGCCGCTGCGGCCGATGAGTGCGGCCGACGTGCTGGACGGCGGCTTCCGGTTGGTGCGGGCCGCCCCCGCCGCGGTGCTCGTACCGGCCCTGCTCGCCGCCGTGGTCGTGACCGTCGCCGACACCGCGCTGCGGCTGTGGCTCGACAGCGGCGCCACCCTCACCGTCGACGACGAGGGGCTGCCGACCGGTTCGGTGTTCACTCCGGTGTTCACGGGCCTGTTCCGTCAGCTGCTCGGCTCGGTCGTCACCACGGTGGCCGTGGCGGTGGTCGGTGCGTTCGTCGCGGGTGTGCTCGTGTGCACGCTCGCCGGGCGCCGGGCCACGCTCGGAGCGGTCTGGGCGATCGTGCGGGGGCGGCTGTTCGTGGCGGCGGTGGTCGGTGTGGTCGTCGGGGTCGCGCAGGCGGTCGCGCTGCTGTTCCTCGTCGCCCCCGGCGTGTGGCTGTGGGCGCTGCTCGCGCTCGCGGCCCCCGCCGTCGTGGTCGAACGGGCCTCGGTCACCGGTGCGCTGCGGCGCACGACCCAGCTGGTCGGTCGCGGGTTCTGGCGGGTCCTCGGTCTGCGCCTGCTCGCGGCGCTGTCGGCGCTCGCCTTCGGCTACCTGTTCCGCGTGCCGTTCACGCTGCTCGCGGACCAGGTCGCGGACTCCGACACCGCCCGGGCGGGCTTCCTCGCGCTCGGCACGCTGCTCACCAGCGCGGTCGTCCTGCCGTTGCGCGCCGGGGTCGACGTGATGCTCTACCTCGACCAGCGGATCCGCCGCGAGGCCTTCGACGTCGTGCTCACCCTCGGACGGGCGGGCGCGTGAGGCTCGCCCCCACACCGATCGGCGGTGACGAGGCGCGCCGCCTGGCCGAGAGAGAGTTGTCCCGACCCGAGTACCAGCGCGGGGGCGAGTCCCTGTTCGACCGGATCACCCGGGCGATCGACCGGTTCCTGTCCTCGCTCACCGGCTCGGGCGGCACCAACCTGATCATCGCGGTCATCGGGCTGGTCATCGTCGCGGCCGTCGTGGTCGCCCTGGTCCGCGCCGGACGCTGGCCGGGTCGACGACGGCTACGGGCCGCCGCGGACACCGATCCCCTCGCCACCAACCCTGGTGTCGACCACGCGGCCGCAGCCGAACGCCTGCGCAGCGACGGCCGCCACGCCGAGGCGGTCCGCGAGTACCTCCGCGCGGCCATCGCCGACCTCGAACAGCGCGGCGTCCTCACCGCCCGGCCCGGCCGCACCGCCACCGCCGCGGCCGCCGAGGGCGGAGAT
>NZ_JBTJEQ010000085.1:0-9258 GCF_054456675.1 Jatrophihabitans sp. YIM 134969 | reverse complement strand
GAGCGCCCGGCCCGCCCGCGTCGCTCCGGCGCCCAGGGCACGACCGGCACCTCGACCGAGGCCGGGCGCGCGAGCGCCGGCGTCGGCAGTGCCGAGGCCGCGGCCACCGCGACCGGCATCGAGGAGGCCGCGGTCCAGGCCGACGCCGCCACCGCGATCGCCGCCGAGGAGCTGAAGGTCGCCGCCCGCGAGGGCAGCGACTCCCCGGCCGAGGTCGTCGACACCGAGGGCGCTCCGCTCGACACCACCGTGGCCGCCGACGCCGGCGAGTCCGGTGTGGCCGCAGCGGAGGCTGCCAGCACCGAGGCTCCGTCTCCTGACAACGAGGAGGGCTGACCGATGTTGATTCCCCGTCGCGTCAAGCACCGCAAGCAGCACCACCCCACCCGCCGTGGGATGGCGTCGGGCGGCACGACCGTGTCGTTCGGTGAGTACGGCATCCAGGCTCTCGAGCCCGCCTACCTCACCAACCGGCAGATCGAGTCGGCCCGTATCGCCATCAACCGGCACATCCGCCGTGGCGGCAAGGTCTGGATCAACGTCTACCCGGACCGCCCGCTGACCAAGAAGCCCGCCGAGACCCGCATGGGTTCCGGCAAGGGTTCGCCGGAGTGGTGGATCGCCAACATCAAGCCGGGGCGCGTGCTGTTCGAGCTGTCGTTCCCGAACGAGCAGGTCGCCCGCGTGGCGCTCACCCGCGCGATCCACAAGCTTCCGATGAAGTGCCGCATCGTCACCCGGGAGGTGGGGGAGTGATGGCCACGTCGACCGTCGACGAGCTGCGTGAACTCCACGCGGACGAGCTGCAGACAAGGCTGCGCGAGGCCAAGGAGGAGCTGTTCAACCTGCGGTTCCAGATGGCCACGGGACAGCTCGACAACAACCGGCGACTGCGCACGGTCAAGCACGACATCGCGCGGATCTACACGATCCTGCGCGAGCGCGAGCTCGGCCTGTCCGTCGCCCCTGACGGAGAGACCACCGAGTCATGACCACACCAGCCGACACGCACGAAGCGACCGCCGCCAAGGCCGACGGGGACCGCGGTTCGCACCGCAAGACCCGTGAGGGCCTGGTCGTCAGCGACAAGATGGACAAGACCGTCGTCGTCGCCGTCGAGGACCGCGTGAAGCACCCCCGGTACGCCAAGGTCCTGCGCCGCACCAGCAAGCTGCACGCGCACGACGAGGCGAACGAGTGCGGCGTGGGCGACCGCGTCCTGCTCATGGAGACCCGTCCCACCTCGGCCAGCAAGCGCTGGCGCGTCGTGCGGGTCATCGAGAAGGCCCGCTGACGCTGGCCCCGTGCCCGCTCGGCCACCAGTAACACCGAAGTCCCGTAGAAGTAGGAGAAGGCAGTGATCCAGCAGGAGTCGCGACTGCGCGTCGCCGACAACACCGGTGCCAAGGAGATCTTGTGCATCCGGGTCATGGGCGGTTCCGGTCGCCGGTACGCCGGCATCGGTGACGTCATCGTCGCGACGGTGAAGGACGCGCTTCCGGGCGCCGGCGTGAAGAAGGGCGACGTCGTCAAGGCGGTCATCGTCCGCACCGTCAAGGAGCGGCGTCGCGCCGACGGTTCCTACATCCGCTTCGACGAGAACGCGGCTGTCCTCATCAAGAACGACGGCGAGCCCCGCGGCACGCGCATCTTCGGCCCCGTCGGCCGCGAGCTGCGCGACAAGCGCTACATGCGGATCATCTCGCTCGCACCGGAGGTGCTGTAACCCCATGAAGGTCAAGAAGGGCGACGAGGTCGTCGTCATCGCCGGCAAGGACAAGGGCACGAAGGGCACGGTCATCGCGGCCTACCCCGAGTCCGAGCGCGTCCTGGTCGAGGGCATCAACCGGGTCACGAAGCACACGCGGGTCACGCAGACCGCGCGCGGTGCGCGGGCCGGCGGCATCGAGCACACCGAGGCCCCCATCCACGTCAGCAACGTCATGGTGCTCGACGACGGCGGTCAGCCGACCCGCGTCGGCTACCGGCGCCAGACCGAGGACGAGGCGGGCGAGGGCGGCAAGGCCCGTCGCGTCCGCGTCGCGAAGAGCACCGGGAAGGACCTCTGATGAGCGCGCCCACCACCACCCTGCCGCGCCTCAAGCAGCGGTACCGCGACGAGATCGCGCCGGCGTTGAAGGACGAGTTCTCCCTCGCCAACGCCATGCAGGTCCCGACGCTGTCGAAGGTCGTCGTCAACATGGGCGTCGGCGCGGCGGCCCGCGACGGCAAGCTCATCGACGGTGCGGTCCGCGACCTCACGATCATCACCGGCCAGAAGCCGATCGTGACCCGGGCCAAGACCTCCATCGCGCAGTTCAAGCTGCGTGAGGGCATGCCGATCGGCGTCAAGGTCACGCTGCGCGGCGACCGCATGTGGGAGTTCCTCGACCGGCTGGTCTCGGTCGCGCTGCCCCGCATCCGCGACTTCCGCGGCCTGTCGGCCACGCAGTTCGACGGCAGCGGCAACTACACGTTCGGTCTCAACGAGCAGACGATGTTCCCCGAGATCGACGTCGACTCGATCGACCGTCCGCGCGGCATGGACATCACCGTCGTCACGTCCGCCACCACCGACGAGCAGGGACGCGCGCTGCTGCGGGCGCTCGGCTTCCCGTTCAAGGAGAACTGACATGGCCAAGAAGGCCCTGGTCAACAAGGCCAACCGGACGCCGAAGTTCGCGGTGCGGGGTTACACCCGCTGCCAGCGCTGCGGCCGTTCGCACGCGGTCTACAAGAAGTTCGGCCTCTGCCGGATCTGCGTGCGCGAGATGGCGCACGCGGGCGAGCTGCCGGGCGTCACCAAGTCCAGCTGGTAGTCCGCACGACCACACCGCATCACCGCACCATCTCCCCGGGGCAACTCCGTCCCGGTGGGTCAGCACCACGATCGAGGTAGGCCCCGGATCCGGGGAACCGCCCCGAGGAAGTGAACGATCGCTCATGATGACCGACCCGATCGCCGACATGTTGACGCGCCTGCGCAACGCGAACTCGGCGTACCACGACGACGTCTCGATGCCCCACAGCAAGCTGAAGTCCCACGTGGCCGAGATCCTCAAGCAGGAGGGCTACATCGCGGGCTTCCGCGTGGCCGACGCCCCCGAGGGACAGGTGGGCAAGGTCCTCACCCTGGACCTCAAGTACGGCCCCAACCGCGAGCGCAGCATCGCGGGCATCCGTCGCGTGTCCAAGCCCGGCCTGCGCGTCTACGCCAAGTCGACCTCCCTGCCCCGAGTCCTCGGTGGCCTGGGCGTCGCCATCATCTCGACCTCGTCCGGTCTCGTGACCGACCGGCAGGCCGCCAAGCAGCGAGTGGGCGGGGAAGTCCTCGCCTACGTCTGGTGACGGGGGTACAGCCATGAGTCGCATCGGTAAGTTGCCGGTCCCGGTCCCGAGCGGGGTCGACGTGACCGTCGCCGGACAGGACGTCACCGTCAAGGGCCCGAAGGGCGAGCTGTCGCTCACCCTCAAGGAGCCCATCACCATCCGCAAGGCCGACGACGGCACCCTCGAGGTCGCCCGGCCGGACGACGAGCGCGAGAACAAGGCGCTGCACGGGTTGTCGCGGACCCTGGTGAACAACATGGTCCTCGGCGTCACCGCGGGCTACAGCAAGACGATGGAGATCGTCGGCACCGGCTACCGCGTGCAGGCCCGAGGCACGGACCTCGAGTTCGCCCTCGGC
Source organism: Jatrophihabitans sp. YIM 134969 (assembly GCF_054456675.1). Lineage (NCBI taxonomy): Bacteria > Bacillati > Actinomycetota > Actinomycetes > Jatrophihabitantales > Jatrophihabitantaceae > Jatrophihabitans > Jatrophihabitans sp. YIM 134969. Next base: position 5,570 of record NZ_JBTJEQ010000085.1, on the reverse strand, counting down.
TACAGCCACCCGGTCCTCGTGAAGGCGCCGGCCGGCATCACGTTCCGTGTCGAGGCGCCCACGCGTTTCGTCATCGAGGGCATCGACAAGCAGCAGGTCGGCGAGATCGCGGCCAACATCAAGCGCCTGCGGCGTCGGGACCCCTACAAGGGCAAGGGCATCCGCTACCAGGGCGAGGTCGTGCGCCGCAAGGCCGGGAAGACAGGTAAGTGATGGCGAAGAGCACCACCACCAAGCGCGCGCGCCGTTCGGCCGGCATCTCCGCCACGCGGCGGACCGGCAAGGCCCGTCGTCACTTCCGCCTGCGCAAGCGGGTCGTCGGCACGGCCACCCGGCCGCGCCTGGTCGTCACCCGGTCCGCGCGGCACGTCTTCGCGCAGGTCGTCGACGACCGCGCCGGCACCACGCTCGCGTCGGCGTCGACCTACAAGCTCACCGAGGGTGACAAGACCGCCCAGGCCCGCGCGGTCGGCACCACGCTCGCCGAGGCGGCCAAGGCCGCCGGGGTCACCCAGGTCGTGTTCGACCGCGGTGGCGCCACCTACACCGGCCGGATCGCGGCGCTCGCCGACGCGGCCCGCGAAGCCGGACTGGAGTTCTGAGCATGAGCATCAACCGAGGAGTTGAGTCCTGATGGCGTCCTTCGGAGGACCCCAGCGCGGCGGCCAGCGCGGGAGCACCGGCAACGCGTCCGGTACCGGCGGCGGCACCGCGAACGAGCGTGACGGCGGCCGGGGCGACCGGCGCGGCGGACGCGACCGCGACAACCGGGGCGACAGCCGCGAGAAGAGCCAGTACATCGAGCGCCTGGTGACGATCAACCGCGTCGCCAAGGTCGTCAAGGGTGGCCGGCGCTTCAGCTTCACCGCGCTCGTCATCGTCGGTGACGGCAACGGCACCGTCGGTGTCGGCTACGGCAAGGCCAAGGAGGTGCCCGCGGCGATCGCCAAGGGTGTCGAGGAGGCCAAGAAGCACTTCTTCACCGTGCCGCGCATCGGCTCGACGATCGTTCACCCCGTCCAGGGTGAGGCGGCCGCCGGTGTCGTGCTGCTCAAGCCCGCGAGCCCCGGTACCGGCGTCATCGCCGGTGGACCGGTGCGTGCGGTGCTCGAGTGCGCCGGCATCGGGGACGTGCTGAGCAAGTCGCTCGGCTCGGACAACCCGATCAACATCGTCCACGCCACCGTGGCGGCGCTGAAGGGCCTGACCCAGCCGGAGGCCATCGCGGCCCGCCGGGGTCTGCCCCTCGAGGACGTCGCCCCGGCCGGCATGCTGCGTGCGCGTGCCCTGGCGGCCGCGAACGCGGCCGGCACCCGGGGAGCGTGAGCATGCCTCGCCTGAAGATCACCCAGACCAAGTCGGGCATCGGCTACAAGGAGAACCAGAAGCAGACCTTGCGGTCGCTGGGGCTCAAGCGGATGCACGACACCGTCGTGAAGGAAGACCGCCCGGAGATCCGGGGCATGGTCGCGACCGTGCCGCACCTGGTGACGGTCGAGGAGGTCGAGTAAGAGATGACCCTCAAGGTCCACCACCTGCGCCCGGCTCCGGGCAGCCACACCGCGAAGACCCGTGTCGGTCGCGGTGAGGGTTCGAAGGGCAAGACGGCCGGCCGCGGCACCAAGGGCACCAAGGCCCGCTACCAGGTGCCCGCGGGCTTCGAGGGCGGCCAGATGCCGATCCACATGCGGCTCCCGAAGCTCAAGGGCTTCAAGAACCGCTTCCGGGTCGAGTACCAGGTCGTCAACGTGTCCCGGCTCGGCGAACTGTTCCCCGAGGGCGGCGACGTCCTACCGGTCGACCTGATCCTGCGCGGCGCCGTCCGCGACGGGTTCCCGGTCAAGGTCCTCGGCAACGGCGAGATCGGTGTGGCGGTCAACGTCACCGCCGACGCCTTCTCGGACTCGGCCAAGGCCAAGATCGAGGCCGCCGGCGGCAGCGTCACCGCCACCGCCTGAGGTACCGCAGCATCCGCGAGCCGCGGGTCACGCCCCCACCGGGGTGGGGCCCGCGGCTCGTCGCCTGTCGGCGGCCGTTAGCATTCCCCGCCGTCACTGCATAGAGTCACACCGCCACACCCACACCCAGTTCCAGCAAGACCGTTCCAGCAACACCGTTCCAGCCACACCGCTCGTCCGGCGGCCCCGTCCGGGGTGGCCACGTCGTGTGCCGAGGCCCTCCGGCCCGGACCGACCCGATCCGTCCCCGTGCCTGCCGCCACGGCAGGTCCCGGGGGACCAGGAGGACACGTTGCTCAGCGCCTTCGCGGCGGCGTTCCGCACGCCCGACCTGCGGAAGAAGCTGCTCTTCACGCTGGCCATCGTCGTCGTGTACCGCCTCGGCGCCAGCGTGCCGACGCCGAACACGGACATCACCGCGATCCAGCGGTGCCTCGACACCGCCTCGGCCGATGCGCAGAACGTCTACTCGCTCATCAACCTGTTCTCGGGTGGAGCGCTGCTGCGCCTCTCGGTGTTCGCGCTCGGGATCCTCCCGTACATCACCGCGAGCATCATCATCCAGCTGCTGGTCGTGGTCATCCCGCGCTTCGACGCCCTCAAGAAGGAGGGGCAGTCGGGTCAGCAGAAGCTGACGCAGTACAGCCGCTACCTGACCGTCGGCCTCGCGATCCTGCAGTCGACCGGGTTCATCGCGCTCGCGCGCTCGGGCCAGCTGTTCCAGGGCTGCGACACCCCGATCCTCCACCAGACCGACGTCTTCACCCTGGCGACGATGGTGCTGACCATGACCGCCGGCACGGGCGTGATCATGTGGCTCGGCGAGAACATCACCGACCGCGGAATCGGCAACGGCATGTCGATCCTGATGTTCACCTCGATCGCGGCGCGCATCCCGTCCGAGGGCCAGACGATCCTGCAGAACGGTGGCGGCTTCGACTTCACCCTGATCCTGCTGCTCGGCCTCGCGATCATCGCGGCCGTGGTCCTGGTCGAACAGGGCCAGCGCCGGATCCCGGTGCAGTACGCGAAACGCATGATCGGCCGCAAGCAGTACGGCGGCACCTCGACCTACCTGCCGCTCAAGGTCAACCAGGCGGGCGTCATCCCGGTCATCTTCGCGTCCTCGCTGCTCTACATCCCGCAGCTGATCTCGCAGTTGCAGGGCAACCAGACCGGCGCCTTCGCGCGGTTCGTGGCGACCTACCTGCTCGACCAGAGCAACTGGCTGCACATCCTCATCTACTTCGCCCTGATCATCTTCTTCGCCTACTTCTACGTCGGGATCACGTTCAACCCCGAGGAGCGGGCCGACGACATGAAGAAGTACGGCGGGTTCATCCCGGGTATCCGCCCGGGGCGCCCGACCGCCGAGTACCTGCAGTACGTGTTGTCGCGGATCACGCTGCCCGGCGCGCTGTACCTGGGAATCGTGGCGATCCTGCCGAACTTCTTCTTCACGTTCACCGGTGGCAACAACCAGAACTTCCCGTTCGGCGGGACCGCCGTCCTGATCATGGTCGGTGTCGGGCTCGACACCATGAAGCAGATCGAGAGTCAGCTCATGCAGCGCAACTACGAAGGGTTCCTGCGCTGATGCGGCTCGTCCTGGTGGGGCCGCCCGGCGCGGGCAAGGGCACCCAGGCCGAGTTCATCGCCGACCACTTCGACATCGTCAAGATCTCGACCGGCGACATCTTCCGCGCCAACGTGAGCGGGGGGACCGAACTGGGTCTGCTCGCGAAGAAGTACATGGACGCCGGTGACCTCGTGCCCGACGAGGTCACCAACGCCATGGTCCGCGACCGGCTCGGCGAGCCCGACGCCGCGGCCGGGTTCCTGCTCGACGGCTTCCCGCGCAACGTCGCCCAGGCCTACGAGCTCGACGGCATCCTGTCCGACCTCGGCGTCTCCCTCGACATCGCGCTCGACCTCGAGGTCGACCACGAGGAGGTCGTCCGGCGGCTGTCCGGCCGGCGTACCTGCAAGAAGTGCGGCCACGTCTGGCACGTGGAGTTCGAGCCGACCAAGGTCGAGGGCGTCTGCGACCGGTGCGGCAGCGAGCTCTACCAGCGCGACGACGACCGCGCCGAGACCGTCCGGCACCGGCTCGAGGTCTACACCCAGCAGACCGAGCCGCTCATCGCCTTCTACACCTCCCGCGGCCAGCTGCGGAACATCGACGCCCTGGGCCCGGTCGACCAGATCACCGCCCGCGCGATCGCCGTGCTGACCGAGGCCCGCGAGACGAACGACCCGTCCGCGGCGGCCACCGAGGCCTGAGGGTCACCGCGATGGGCCGGGGAGTCGTGCGGCGCAGGGCCCGCCACGACGGCATCCAGATCAAGACGCTCGAGCAGGTCGACCTCATGCGGACGGCCGGGCTGGTCGTCGCCGAGGCGCTCGCCGCCATGCGGACCGCGGCCGTCCCGGGCGCGACCACCGCGGACCTCGACGACGTCGCCCGCTCGGTGATCGCCGCCCACGGCGCGACCTCCAACTTCCTGGGGTACCACGGCTATCCCGCGACCATCTGCGCGTCGGTCAACGACCGGGTGGTGCACGGCATCCCGAGCTCCGCCGAGGTCCTCGCCGACGGCGACCTGGTCTCCATCGACTTCGGCGCGATCGTCGACGGCTGGCACGGTGACTCGGCGATCACCGTCGCGGTCGGCACGGTGACCCCCGACCTCGCCGACCTGTCCGAGACCACCCGCCGGGCGATGTGGGACGGCATCGCCGCGATCCGCATCGGCGGCCGGGTCACCGACATCTCCCACGCGGTCGAGACCTCGGTCCGCCGGGCGCCGGCGGGGGAGCGGTACGGCATCGTCGAGAACTACGGCGGCCACGGCATCGGCACCGCGATGCACATGGAGCCGCACGTCCTCAACTACGGCCGTCCGGGCCACGGCGCGGCGCTGCGGCCGGGCATGGCACTGGCGATCGAGCCGATGCTGACCCTCGGCGACCCCGCCACGCGGGAGCTCGAGGACGGGTGGACCGTCGTCACCGCCGACGGCACGGCCGCCGCCCACTGGGAACACACCGTGGCCCTGCTGCCCGACGGCCTGTGGGTGCTCACCGCCGTCGACGGCGGCCGGGAGGAACTCGAGGCGCGGGGCGCTCCGGTGTCGGCGCGCGCGGGCGTCGCAACCGTCTGACCGGGTTCGTTCCCCTTCGTGCCGCGATCTCGCGCGATTCCTTGACCGCCCCGGGTGGGCACTCCATGCTGGGCCCGCCCGCGACGCCCGCGGTGCCGCCTCTGCTGGGGAGGGCCTCGTGTCCGCTCGGTCCCGTTCCGTTCTGCTGACCGCTGCGGTCGTCTCGACCGCCGTCGCCGGCGCCCTGGTCGGGGTCTCCACCCCGGCCGTCGCCGCCGCGCCCGCGGCGCTCGACCTCACCGCGCACGTCACCCCGAAGCTCGCGGGCTTCCACCACGTGTCCGGGCCGCTGACCCCGCGGCTGTCGACCCTCGCCACGGCGGCCAAGGCCTCGACCGGCGCCCAGGCCGCCGCGGTCGGCCTCCCGCTCACGGGCCCGGGCAGCCTGCGCCGCGACGCCGCGGGCCGGGTCCTGGTGGACGTCCTCGTGCGCGACGCGTCGGGCTAC
>NZ_JBTJEQ010000084.1:0-9500 GCF_054456675.1 Jatrophihabitans sp. YIM 134969 | reverse complement strand
GGTGCGGGCCTTTGCGGCCGCGGCGAGCACGGCCTGCGCCAGGGCGATCTCGTCGTCACTCGGGGCGGCGGCGGGCACGGGCGCTGTTGCCGCTGCGACGGGCTCGACCGCGACGGTCTGCACCGGGACGGGCGCGACCGACGGCGCGACGGTGGTCTGACCGTGCGCCTGGGCCTCGTCGCGGACCTTGTCGTCCTCCGACAGGCCCTTCATCTCGGTCTTGAAGATGCGCAGCGAACGCCCGACGGAACGGGTGACGTCCGGCAACTTGTTGTAGCCGAACAACGCGACGACCACGATGGCCAGCACGATGAGGTGCCACGGCTGGAAAGCGCCCATGGTGGAAGTTCCTCCCGGTTCGTCGGTGACCGGCCCCCGTCGGGGGGCGTCGCGGTCCGCCTCAGACTACGCCTGCGACCGCCGGGGAGGGTGGTGAACTCGTGATGACGAATGCGTGCAGCGCCGTCGCCAGCCGCGGGTGGACCCGCGCCACCAGGCGCGTCCCGCCCGCCTCGTAGGCCTCCTCGAGCACCTCGCCGTGCTCGTGCACGCGGGCCACCAGGTCACCCCGGGTGAACGGGACCAGCACCGACACGGTCACCGACGGGTGGGGCAACCGCTCCTCGATCGCGGCGTTGAGCTCGGCGAGGCCCGCCCCCGTGCGGGCGGAGACGACGATCGCCTCGGGCAGCAGCGCCCGCAGGCGCAGCAGCAGTTCCGGGTCCGCGGCGTCGGCCTTGTTCACGACGACCAGTTCGGGCACCGACTGCGCGTCGATGTCCGCGAGCACGGTGCGGACCGCCTCGATCTGGGTGACCGGGTCGGTGCCGTCGGCCGCCGAGCCGTCGACGACGTGCAACAGCAGGTCGGCGTCGGCCACCTCCTCCAACGTCGAGCGGAACGCCTCGACCAGCTGGTGCGGGAGGTGCCGGACGAAGCCGACGGTGTCGGTGAGCGTGTACTCGCGGCCTTCGGACGTCTCGGCGCGTCGGACGGTCGGGTCCAGCGTGGCGAACAGGGCGTCCTGGACGAGGACGCCCGCGCCGGTGAGCCGGTTGAGCAGCGAGGACTTGCCGGCGTTGGTGTAGCCCGCGAGGACGACGGCCGGGACCTGCTTGTCGAGGCGCTGCGAGCGCTTGACGTCGCGGGCGGTCTTCATGCCGCGGATGTCACGGCGCAGCTTGGCCATCCGCTGCCCGATCCGACGGCGGTCGAGTTCGATCTTGGTCTCACCGGGGCCACGGCCGCCGATGCCGACGCTTCCCGCCTGGCCACCGGCCTGCCGCGAGAGCGACCCACCCCAGCCGCGCAGGCGGGGCAGCAGGTACTGCAGCTGCGCCAACTCGACCTGCGCCTTGCCCTCCCGGGACCGGGCGTGCTGGGCGAAGATGTCGAGGATCAGGGCGGTCCGGTCGACGACCTTGACCTTGGTGACGTCCTCGAGCTGCCGCAGCTGACCCGGGCTGAGCTCGCCGTCGCAGATGACGGTGTCGGCGCCGGTGGCCGCGACCACCGCCCGCAGTTCCTTGGCCTTGCCCGACCCGATGAAGGTCGCCGGGTTGGGCTGGTCGAGGCGCTGGATCAACGCGTCGAGGACGACCGACCCCGCGGTCTCGGCCAGCCGGGCGAGCTCGGTCAGCGAGTTGTCGGCGTCGGCCTGCGTGCCCTCGGTCCACACGCCGACGAGCACGACGCGCTCGAGGCGCAGCTGCCGGTACTCGACCTCGGTGACGTCGGTGAGCTCGGTCGACAGGCCCGCGACCCGGCGCAGCGCCTGCCGGTCGGAGGTCTCGAGCTCGACGTCGAGGTCGACCGGGCCGAACCCCGACTCGTCGAAGGCGGGGCCGTGGTCGCCGCCGGAGCCCTCGGGATCGGGTCGGTCCACGTCGGTGCCGAGCACGACGTCGTGGAGGGTGTCACCGTCGAGGCGGCGTACGGGCTGCGGGTCGTTCGCGTGGGCGTCAGTCATCCTGCATCCATCGTGACACCCCGACGGGCCGGATGCGACCGGTTACGACCAGCGCGAACGACGGAACACGGGCTCAGACCGGGCCACCGGACGCGGTCCAGGCCTCGGACAGCTCGATCTGCGCCACGATGACGGCCGGGCCGGTCAGGACGAGGCGGCCGTCGTCGGTCCAGGCCACGGTGCAGGTGCCGCCGGGCACGTGCACGGTCCACGTCCCGGTGCGGTCGTCGCCGGACAACGCCGCGACGACGGCGCAGATGCCGGTGCCGCACGAGCGGGTCTCGCCCGAACCCCGCTCGTGGACGCGCATGCGGACGGTCCGGTCGGCCTCCCGGACGACGAACTCGACGTTCTGGCCGTGGGGCAGGGCGGGGTCGACCGCGGGTGGGCGCGTCAGGTCGAGCGCGGCGAGCTGGGCGCCGCCGGTCTCACACACGACGTGAGGGTTGGGCAGGTCCCACGCCTGGCCCGCGAACTCCAGGAACCCCCCGCTGTCCTGGACCGGCACACGCACCCGGGGCGATTCGGCGCGGCGCGCCGGCACGCCCATGTCGACGCTGATCCGGCCGTCGACCTCGAACGCCACCGACGCCACGCCGCCGCGTGTTGCCACCTGCAACGGTTCCGAGGCGTCCACCAGACCGGCTTCGACGAGGTACCGGGCGAAGACCCGCACGCCGTTGCCGCACATCTCGGCGATCGAGCCGTCGGCGTTGCGGTAGTCCATGAACCAGGGCGCGACGTCTGCGAACTCGGCGACCTCGAGCACGGCCTTGGTCGGGACGACGCGCAGCACCCCGTCGGCACCGATCCCGGCGTGACGGTTGCACAGAGCAACGACCGCGTCGGCGTGGAGGTCGTGCGCGGCGTCGGGGTCGGGGACGACGACGAAGTCGTTCTCCGTGCCGTGCCCCTTGAGCACCGTCAGCCCCATAGGGCCAGGGTATCGACCGCCCGCTCGAGCAGCTCCGGGTCGGCGCCGTCGAGCCAGACGATGCGGGGATCACGGCGCCACCACGAACGTTGCCGTTTGACGAATCGACGGGTCCGGCGCTGGGTGGCGTCGACGGCCTCGTCGAGATCGCCGGTGACCGTGCCGTCGTCGGCGAGGACGGCGAGCAGTTGGGCGTAGCCGATGGCCTTGCCGGCCGTCGGGCTCCCCCGCAGCTCCGGCAGCAGCCCGCGCACCTCGTCGAGGAAACCCGCGGCCATCATCGCCTCGACGCGGCGGTCGACCCGGGCGTCGAGGTCGGCGCGGTCGATCCCGACCTTCACCAACCGGGGGTACACGGAGTCGAACCCGGGCAGGACCGCGCGGAACGGCCGACCGGTCACCTCGACGACCTCCAGGGCCCGGACGATGCGCCGACCGTTGCTCGGCAGGATGCCCGCGGCGGCCTCGGGGTCGATCCCGGTCAGTCGCCGGTGCAACTCCCCCGGACCGACCGCCTCGAGCTCGCCCTCCAGGCGCGTGCGGACCTCGGGTGACTCACCGGGGAACTCGACCCGGTCCAGCACCCCGCGCAGGTAGAGCCCGGACCCACCGACGATGACCGGCACGTTCCCCCGGGCGTGGATCTCGGCGATCGCGGCGCGGGCGAGCACCTGGTACTCGTGCGCGGCGGCCGACCGGGTCACGGGCCACACGTCCAGCAGGTGGTGCGGCACGCCGCCGCGCTCGGCCGGGGGGACCTTGGCGGTGCCGATGTCCATGCCCCGGTACAGCTGCATCGAGTCCGCGTTGACGATCTCGGCCGTCCCCAGGCGCTGGGCGATCGCGATGCCGAGGTCGGACTTGCCGGTCGCGGTCGGGCCGACGACGGCGACCACCGGGGCGTCGGAGACGACCTCGGCGCTCACGTCAGCTCCCACCGCGCCACCAACCAGCCGACCCCGTGCACGTCCTCCCGGGCCAGCAGCTCGGCCGTCACGCCGGGCCCCGCCAGCAACGATCCCGCGGCCCGCCACGCGGCGAGCGACCCCAGGTGCGTCAGCGGGGGCGCGCCGGGCAGGTCGGCCAGGGTGTCGCCGTCGCCGTCGGACAGCGCCCGGGCGAGTCGGTCGTCGAGCGCGGCGCTCGCCGCGCCGGACCGCGCGATGTCGGCGGCGGTGTGCCCGGGGCCGTCGAGCGGCGGGAAGCGCTCGGCGCCGTCCACCACCGCCAGCAGGCCGATCCGGTCGTCGGTGGCGGCGAGGCCGAGCAGGTCCGCCGCCGCGGGGCTCGAGGCGAAGTCGCTGCCGCACGCGACCCCGACCGCACCGCTCGACGGCCCGAACGCCTCGCGCAGGAGCCAGGCACCGACGGTGAGCGAGAGCGGCAGCGGGTCGGTGGCCCCGCACGCGGGCGAACCGAGGTGGACGGTGACGTCGAGGCCGAAGCCCGCGAGCGTCCCCTCGGCCACCGGGGAGTGCAGCAACGACGTGGCGCCGGGGCCGAGCACGACGATCCGGTCGAGGCCGGCGAGGGAGGCGACGGCGGTGCTCGCTGCGGCCCGCACGCGGGCGAGCGCGGGGTCCGGTGCGGCCGCGCCGGGTACGGGCACCAGCACCGGCGTGCCGGGGCAGAACGCCGCTGCTGCGATCACCGCGCCACGGTAATCCGGGCGCGTGGCCCCCCTTGTCTTGGCGCCCGTGACCGCGACCGTGATCCAATGCTCGGCATGGCTGGTACGGAGGAGCGCGAGCAGACGACCTGGGGGCGTATCGACGACGACGGCACGGTGTGGGTCCGCACAGCCGACGGTGAGCGTTCGATCGGGTCGTGGCAGGCGGGCGACCAGGCCGCGGGCCTCGCCTTCTACGGCCGTCGCTTCGACGACCTCGCCACCGAGGTCACGCTCCTCGAACGCCGCCTGAAGTCCGGCGCGGGCGACCCGACGTCGACCCGCAAGCTCGCCCAGCAGCTGCTCGCCGACCTGCCGACCGCGGCCGCCATCGGCGACCTCGGCGCGCTCGAGCGGCGGCTGACCGCGCTGCTCGGGGCGGCCGAGGAGGTCTCCGAGGCCGTCGCGGCGCAGCGCGCCGAGGCCCGCGCCGCGTCGATCGCCCGCAAGGAGGCGCTGGTCGTCGAGGCTGAGGAGATCGGCTCCGCGTCGACCGCGTGGAAGGTGAGCGGCGACCGCCTGCGCGACATCGTCGAGGAGTGGAAGACGATCCGCGGGATCGACCGCAAGACCGACGACGCCCTGTGGAAGCGGTTCGCCGCGGCGCGCGACGCGTTCGGCAAGCGGCGCGGCAGCCACTTCGCCCAGCTCGACGCCGAGCGGCACACGGCCCGTGACGCCAAGGAGAAGCTCATCGCCCGCGCGGAGGAGCTGTCCGCCAGCTCCGACTGGCGCGAGACCGCCGACGCGCTCAAGCGGCTGATGTCCGAGTGGAAGGCCGCCGGACGCGCGGGCCGTTCGGAGGAGGACGCCCTGTGGGCGCGCTTCCGGGCGGCGCAGGACGCGTTCTTCGCCCGCCGGGCCGCGGTCTTCGCCGAGCGGGACGCCGAGTTCGCCGGCAACGTCGGCAAGCGCGAGGAGGTCATCGTGCTGGCCGAGCAGATCGACCTGTCCGACGTCAACGCCGCCCAGGCCGCGCTGCGCGACCTGCAGGAACGCTACGAGCAGACGGGCCAGGTCCCTCGCGACTCCGTCCGCCGCCTCGACGACCGCATGCGCAAGGCCGAGGACCGGGTCCGCGAAGCGGTCGACGCCCAGTGGGCGGCCAAGCGCGCCGACTCCAACCCGTTCCTCGCCGCGCTGCGCGAACGCCTCACCGAGGCCGAGGCCAAGCTCGCCCGCGCCCAGGCCTCCGGCGACACCTCCCGCATCGCCAAGGCCGAGGCCGAGGTCGCCCAGCGCAAGGCCCTGCTGCCCGAGGGCTGAGCCGACGGCCCGCTGGTCCGACCCGCGGCCGTCGGGGGCGATCGGCCGGCGCGTGAAGCGCACGCCTGCACCACGCGACCCCGCTCGACGGTGTCGGTCGTCGCCGAGTGCGTGTGCGTCAGGCGAGAGGCAACAGGGTGCGGCCGGCGGCGGGGGCGGTGGCGTGGGGGGCGACGGTCGCCGCACCGCGCCAGGGCCGGTGTCGGGTGATCCCGGCGTCGGCGATGAGGTGGTGCGGAGCGGCGTAGGTGACGGTCGTGGTGACCGTGTCGCCCGGCGCGACGGCGGTGTCGCCGACGTCGACGTGGACCAGCCGGCCGTCGCGGGCGCGCCCCGACCACCGCCCGGTCGCCTTCTTGCCGGCGGCCGCGTGCAGGAGCACCTCGACCTCGGTGCCGACCAGCGCCGCGTTGAGGTCGCCCGAGATCTGCTCCTGCAGCGCGATCAACCGCTCGTAGCGGGCCGAGACGACCGGTGCGGGCACCTGCATGTCCATGGTCGCGGCGGGCGTGCCCGGGCGCGGTGAGTACTGGAAGGTGAACGCGCTGGTGAAGCGGGCGCGGGCCACGACGTCCAGCGTCGCCTCGAAGTCGTCCTCGGTCTCACCGGGGAAGCCGACGATGATGTCGGTGGTGATCGCCGCGTGCGGGATCGCCGCGCGGACCCGGTCGATGATCCCGAGGTAACGCTCGCTGCGGTAGGAGCGCCGCATCGCCTTGAGCACGGTGTCCGACCCCGACTGCAGGGGCATGTGCAGCTGGGGGCAGACGGTCGGTGTCTCGGCCATGGCGGCGATGACGTCGTCGGTGAAGTCACGCGGGTGCGGGCTGGTGAACCGGACCCGCTCGATGCCCTCGACCGCCCCGACCGCGCGCAGCAGGTCGGCGAAGGCACCGCGTTCCCCGAACGAACGCCCGTAGGAGTTGACGTTCTGGCCGAGCAGCGTCATCTCGACGACGCCCGCCGCGGCGAGGGCCTGCACCTCGGCCAGGATCTCACCGGGTCGGCGGTCACGCTCGGGACCGCGCAGGCTCGGGACGATGCAGAAGGTGCACGTGTTGTCGCAGCCCACGCTCACCGACACCCACGCGGCGAACGGCGAGGCCCGGTGCGCCGGCAGGTCCGACGGGAACGCCTGCAGCGACTCGACGATCTCGACCTGCGGCTCGCGGTGACGCCGCGCCCGGTCGAGCAGCACAGGCAGCGCGGCCAGGTTGTGGGTGCCGAACACGGCGTCGACCCACGGCGCGCGTTCGGCGATGCCGCCGCGGTCCTTCTGGGCCAGGCAGCCGCCGACCGCGATCTGCATCGCCGGGCGCTGCTGCTTGGCCGTGAAGGCCCGACCGAGGTTGCCGTAGAGCTTGTTGTCCGCGTTCTCGCGTACGGCGCAGGTGTTGAACACCAGCAGGTCGACGTCGTCACCGGCGTCCGGCGCGGCCGGGGCGTACCCGTCGGCCTCCAACAGGCCCGCGAGGCGTTCGGAGTCGTGGACGTTCATCTGGCACCCGTAGGTGCGGATCGCGTACGTGCGCGCGGGGCTGGTCATGGCGAGCCCGAGGATACGGCGGGCGGTGGCACCGAGCGTCGCACCGACGACGTCCGGGCCGGTCACCCCGGTGGGAGCCGCGCTCAGGCCACGGACGGGACCGCGTAGATCCGGCGCACGCTCGAACCGGTGCGCGTGACGTCGGTGCCGTAGACGTGCAGTGACACCGCGACGCCGTCGGTGTCGTTGCGGACCTTGTGGATGTCGCCCGGCGGCAGCAGGCAGGCGACGTCGCCGATGTCGGCGTGCACGCGCTCGGACTCCTCCAGCCCGTCACCGTCGGGAGTGAACCGGTACCGGGTCTCGCTCTCGGCACCGCGGTGCACCCCGACCACGCACCAGGTCAGGTGGTCGTGGACCGGCGTCTCCTGGCCGGGCAGCCACACCAGCGCGACGAGGGAGAACGCGCCGCCGGGGGCGACGTGGAGCACGTGCTGGCGGTAGGCCTCGGTGTCGGGGGTGACGTGCTCCGGCGGCAGCAGGTCGGCGGCGCCGAGGCTCGGGCGCAACGCCTCCCCGACCTCGCGGATCGTGTCCCCCGGGCTCGTCGTCCGCGCCACGGCGCTCTCGAGGCGGTCGACGAGGGCCCGCAGACCGGGCGTGGTCACCGACGTCGTCATGGACTCGTCATACACCTCCGACGCGGCCCGGGAGCCGGTCGTCACCGAGTTGTTCGACGGTTCTCAGTGGGCGATCTCGGTGGACCGGCTCTCCCGGACCACCGTGACGCGGATCTGACCGGGGTAGGTCAGCTCGTCCTCGATCTCCTTGGCGATCTCGCGGGCCAGGACCGACGCGGCCAGGTCGTCGACGTCACCGGGGCTCACCATCACCCTGACCTCGCGACCGGCCTGCATCGCGAAGACCTTCTCGACGCCCGGTTTCCCGGCGGCGATCTCCTCGATGCGGCCCAGGCGGGTCACGTACGACTCCAGGGCCTCGCGCCGCGCACCAGGCCGCGCCGCCGAGCAGCTGTCCGCGGCCTGGGTCAGGACGTCCAGGATCGAGCGCGGCGGGACCTCGTTGTGGTGGGCCTCGACCGCGTAGGCGATCTCCTCGGCCTCGCCGTGGGTGCGCAGCAGCTCGGCGCCGACGACGGCGTGGCTGCCCTCGGCCTCGTGGGTCAGCGCCTTGCCGATGTCGTGCAGGAACGCCGCCCGCTTGACGGGGACGGGGTCGACGCCGATCTCCGCGGCCATGATCGCGCCGAGGTGCGCGGACTCCACGAGGTGTCCGAGCACGTTCTGCCCGTAGCTGGTCCGGTACTTCAGCCGCCCGATGGTCGGGATGAGCCGCTCGTCGACGCCGGTCAACCCCACGTCGGCCAGCGCGTCGCGAGCGGCCCGGTCGCAGAGCGCGTCGACCTCGGCCTTGCTGTGCTCGTAGGCCTCCTCGATCCGGTGGGGGTGGATCCGGCCGTCGGTGACCAACCGCTCGAGGGTGAGCCGGCCGATCTCGCGCCGGACGGGGTCGAAGCACGAGAGCAGGACGGCCTCGGGGGTGTCGTCGATGATGACGTTCACGCCGGTGACCGACTCGAAGCTGCGGATGTTGCGACCCTCGCGGCCGATGATCCGGCCCTTCATCTCGTCGCTCGGCAGCGGCATCACCGAGACCACGGACTCCGAGGTCTGGTCGCTCGCGATCCGCTGCACGGCGTCGGACACGATCCGACGGGCCGTCGCGGTGGCCTCGGCGCGGGCCTCGGTCTCGATCGCGAGGGTCAGGGTGGCGGCGTCGCGCCGGGCCGCTGCCTCGGCGTGGGTGAGGATCTCGGCCCGCGCCTGCTCCGGGGTGAACCCGGCGACCTGGCGCAGCGCGGCGTCGCGGGCCTCGGCGAGCTGGTCGAGTTCGTCCTGGCGACGGTCCAGCTGGGCCTCGCGGGCGTCGAGGTCGCCGTGGCGCTCACGCAGGGCCCGGACCTCACGGTCGAGCTCCCGGGTGCCGGCGTCGAGCTCCCGCTCCCGGGAGACCACCTCGGCCTCGCGGCTCTCCAGACCGGCCGCCCGGGCGCGCAGTGTCTCGCGCTCGCCCGCGACGTGGGCCGCGTGCAGGTCGTTCTCGCGGGCGACCTCGCGCTCGGCGTCGGCGCGGCGGGCGGCGGCGCGCCGGTCGG
>NZ_JBTJEQ010000083.1:0-9627 GCF_054456675.1 Jatrophihabitans sp. YIM 134969 | reverse complement strand
GGGGCGGTCGCACCGGGTGGCGGGACGGTCGCCTCGGTGGGCGCGGTGGTGGCGGCCGGCGGCGGGCTCGTGCGGACGGTCGGAGTCGTGGCCGTCGGTGGCGGGACCACCCGTGGGGGCGCTGCCGGCGAGGTGGCGGGCGGGCGGCTGGTTACCCGGGGCCGGGGACCGACGGTGGAGACCTCGGGCCGGCTGTACGGGTCACGGTCTCCCGCCGGCGGTCCACCCCGACGCGGACGGCGCGGGCGGCGGAGGTCGGGGCCGTCCTCGTCGGGGTCGCGGTCCTGCCCGCCGCTGCCGAACAGCAGGTCGGACATCTGCAGGTAGAGCGCCTCGGGCCGCGGCAGGTAGTCGACCCGGCTCAGCGCCTGTTGCTGACCGGCCGACTCCATGACGAACGCGCCGTAGCCGAGCAACCGGCCGGTGATGCTGCGTTCGAAGGTGAGGTCGGTGACCTTGCGCAGCGGCATGATCGCGACCCGCCGGGTGAGCAGCCCCGACACCAGCAGGACCCGCCGGTCGGTCACGGTGAACTTCTCGACCCACCAGTCGCCGACCTTCCACCCGTACCAGGCCAGGGCCGCGAGCAGCACGATCAGGCCCGTGGTGGCGATGACGTCGGAGCCGCCGGAGAAGGCGAGCAACACGGCCGCGACGAGGACCAGGACGAGGAAGACCGAGGTGGCGCCGGCCAGCACGGCCGAGTGGCGGCGCACGGCGAAGACCAACCGCTCGGACTCCAGCAGGTAGCGGTCGAGCGTGGAGGGTCGGGGCTCCTCGCCCCGGCGGGCGCCCGCCGACGACCGGGTGCGCAGGCGGGTCGGCACGACCTCGGCCTACAGGCTCCCGACGAACGTGGCCAACGACCGGAACAGGGTCGTGATCCCGTCGAAGGCCGCGTGCACCGCGTCGGCGGAGGTCTGCGGCTGGGTGACGACCATGAACGCGGCGAACGCGATCACCACGATGGTCACGACCACCTTGGCATTCACGAGTGGGCACTCCTCGCCGTCGACGCACGGATCAGACATTCTCGGTGGCATGTCTAGCCAGGACGGGGCCACGGCGGTGGGAGGCGCGCCGCACGCGCCGGCGAGTCCGGACGCCGTCCCCTGTGCGGGCGGGTTGGTGTTCGACGCCCGCGGCCGGTTGCTGCTCATCCGCCGGGGCACGCCGCCGGCGCAGGGTTCGTGGTCGGTGCCGGGTGGGCGGGTCGAGGCCGGTGAGACGGTGGCCGAGGCGTGCGTGCGGGAGGTCGCCGAGGAGACCGGGCTGACGGTGCGCGTGCTGCACCTCGCCGGCCGGGTGTACCGCGACGGCCCGGGCGGGGTGCTCTACGCCATCGACGACTTCGTCTGCGAACCGCTGGGCGGAACGTTGCACGCTGCCACGGACGCCGCCGACGCCCGGTGGGTCGACGCCGCGCAGTACCGCGAGCTCGACGAGGCGGGCGCGCTCGCGCCCCTGCTGACCGCGGCGCTCACGGAGTGGGGCGCACTGCCGCGGCGCTGAACCCGTCCGACCCGCGGTCAGGAGCCGGCGGGCACCGGTCGGCCGGGCTGCTCGCCGCCGCGGGCGTCGATGTACTCCCGGGTCGGCACCATCACCTTGCGGCGGAAGATGCACACCACGGTGCCGTCCTGCTTGTAGCCACGGGTCTCGACGTACACGATCCCCCGGTCGGACTTGGACTTCGAGAGTGTCTTGTCGAGCACGGTGGTCTCGCCGTAGATGGTGTCGCCGTGGAACGTGGGCGCCACGTGGCGCAGCGACTCGATCTCCAGGTTGGCGATCGCCTTGCCGCTGACGTCGGGCACCGACATCCCCAGCAGCAGGGAGTAGATGAGGTTGCCGACCACGACGTTCCGACCGAAGTCCGTGGTCTTCTCGGCGTAGTTGACGTCCAGGTGCAGCGGGTGGTGGTTCATGGTGATGAGGCAGAACAGGTGGTCGTCGGACTCGGTGACGGTCTTGCCGGGCCAGTGCTTGTAGACGTCCCCGACCTCGAACTCCTCGTAGATCCGACCGAACTGCATCTGCGCTGACCTCCCGTGTCGACGTCGACCGTTGCGGTGCCGACCCGGGCGGGAGCGGCACCGGGGGCGATCCTGCCCGACCCCGGCGCCCACGGGTGCAGAATGTGGCGCGATGCCCACCATGCCGCGACGGCCGCAACTGCCGGTGACCCTGCGCCGACGCCGGAGCGCGCCGTGGATCCCGGACGTCGACCGCAGCACGGCGGTCGTCGACTGCGCCGTGTACCGCGACGGTGTGCGCATCGACTGCGCCGCCGACTGGCGGGCGGCGGCGCGTCTCGCGCGGGAGCAGGGCGGGTTCGTGTGGATCGGCCTGCACGAGCCGAGCGACCGGCAACTGGGCGAGATCGGCGCCGAGTACGGCCTGCACCCCCTCGCGGTGGAGGACGCGGTCCACGCCCACCAGCGTCCCAAGCTCGAGCAGTACGACGACATGGTCTTCACGGTCGTCAAGACCGTCCACTACCGCGACGACGACCCGGACGACGGCCACGGCGAGGTCATCGAGACCGGCGAGATCATGGTCTTCCTCGGCGAGGACTACGTCATCACGGTCCGTCACGGTGAGCACGGCGGCCTCGCGGGCATGCGGCGCAGCCTCGAGCACGACTCCTCCCTCCTGTCCCTCGGCCCCTCGGTGGTGCTGCACGGCATCGTCGACCGGGTGGTCGACGAGTACCTCGCGGTGGCGCAGGCGCTGACCGCCGACGTCGACGATCTCGAGGCCGGCGTGTTCACGTCCTCCTCGCGGCTCGCCAGCACCGACGCGATGTACCAGCTCAAGCGCGAGGTCCTGGCCCTGCGCCGCGCGGCCGTCCCGCTGACGATCCCGCTGCAGCAACTGACCGAGGAGGGCCGCATCCCGCAGGTGCCCGGCGACATCAGCGAGTACTTCCGTGACGTCGCCGACCACCTCACGCAGGTCGTCGACCAGGTCGCCTCGAGCGACGACCTGCTCAACACCCTGGTGCAGGCCAACCTGGCGCGGATCTCGGTGCAGCAGAACTCGGACATGCGGAAGATCTCGGCGTGGGTGGCGATCGCCGCGATCCCGACGATGATCGCCGGGCTCTACGGGATGAACGTGCCGCTCCCCGGGCGTGACGACTGGTGGAGCTACATCGTCATCGTCGTGGCGCTGGTCATCGCCTGCGCCTGGCTGTACCGCGCGTTCCGCCGCAACGGCTGGCTCTGACCCCTACCGTTGCTGACTGCAACAGTGACTGTCAGACGAACGACGCCGTGATCTGACTCTCGACGTCCGCGTACGCGGCTCCGGCCCGGGAGAGCAGCTGGCCGATGCCCTCGAGGGCGTCAGCCATGCCCTGCGCGTGCCGGCCGAACTGGTCGAACAACGCCCCGAACTGCGCGGACGCCGTCCCGGACCAGTCGGCACCGAACAACGGCGACAGCTGCCCGCGCAGCGTCTGGGTGGCGGCGCGTTGGTCGGCGGCGGTGGTGGTGACCGTTCCCGCCATGGTCTGCAGTTGCTCGGGCGTGACCCGAAGTCCAAGTCCCATCGGTGTTTCCTCCATCGTGGTGATGTCTCGACGTCGAACGATCGCCGAGCCGGTTCGTTGGGACGCTACGCACGATCGGACCCACCGCCAGGGCCAGTTGCTTACCTGTGGACAACTCAGGGTTGTCCACAGGGCGAGATCCGGTCTGGACGCGCGGGGGTCCGGGCGGGCAACACTGCGGCGTGCGGATCCGGTTGGCGGTGCGGACGGCGGACCTCGAGTCCGACGTCGTCGTCGACGCGCCTGCGGGCGTGAGCCTCGCCGAGCTGCGCCCGGTCCTGGCCGGTGCCGTCGGCGTCGCGGCCGACGTTCTGTGGTGGTCCGGCGACCGACAGCTGGGCGACTCGGCCCGGCTCGGTGGTCCCGGCCTGCGTCGCGGCGACCGGGTCTCGTCGACCGGTCCGGACGTCACCGCGGTGTTCGACCCCGCGGCACCGCACCTGGCCGTGGTGTCCGGTCCTGGCGCCGGCACGATCCGACCGCTCGACCGCGGGGTCCACCTGCTCGGCCGGGCGCCCGACTGTGACCTCCCGTTGCCCGATCCCGAGGTGTCACGCCGGCACGCCGAGGTCACGGTGACGACCGTCGGCGTCACCGTCCGCGACCTCGACTCCCGCAACGGCACGACCTGCGACGGCGTGGCCGTCGACCGTGACGGCGAGGTCCTCGAGCCGGGCGCCCGGCTGCGACTGGGGAGCAGCACCGTCGTCTTGCGCGAGGAGACAGCCACGGTGCTGTCCACACGGGGAGGCGACGACGGACAGGTCCTGGTGCTGCAACCCACCGAGGACCGGACCGCTGCCGATCCTCCGACGCTCACCGAACCGACCCCACCCGCGGACCGCGGGCGCCCGCGGATCGCGTGGGTCGCCGCGTTCGCCCCAGCCCTCGCCGCGGTCGGCCTGGCGTGGTTCCTGCACACCTGGCTGTTCCTCGCGTTCGCCGCGCTCACCCCGGTGACCGTGCTCGCCACCGCGACGGGTGACCGGTGGAGCTGGCGGGCCGACCGCCGTCGTGCTGCCCGCGGTCACCTCGGCGCCGCGGCGGCGTTCGATCGTCGCCGGGACGACGCGGTCGAGCAGGAAGCCCACGAGCGGGCCCGCCGTCACCCCGACGCGGCCGCCTGGACGTCGGCCGCGCGCGGTCCCGCGGTCCCGTTGTGGGAACGGCGACCGGGTGAAGCGGACCGCTGGCACGTCCGGGTCGGGACCGCCGTCCGGCCCACCCGGGCGAGGACCGTGCGGGCCGACGGCTCCACCGAACCGCTCGGGGCGGTCCACGCGCCGGTCTGTGCCGACCTCGCCCGCGGCGCGCTCGGCATCACCGGACGGCCCGACGCCGTCACCGCCGTCGCCCGGTGGGTCGTCGGGCAACTCGCCTGCGCCCACCCACCTGGCGCGCTCGAGTTCGTGGTCCTCGCCGCCCGCCCCGACGATCCCCTCTGGGACTGGGTGCGTTGGCTCCCGCACCGGGTGCACCGCGTCGCCGACCCGGGTGCGCGCGCCGAGGTCCTCGCCGGGTTGGCCGCGCGGTGCACGGTCGCGACCCGACCCGGCGCCGGCGCCCGCACCACCGGCCCCCACACGGTCGTGGTGGTCGACGGCGACGGGGCGGTCGACGAGCACGCAGACCTCGACGTCGTCCTGCGTTCCGGCGCCGCCGCCGGGGTGCACGCCGTGTGCGTGGCCCGGTCGGGCGCGGCCTTGCCGGCCGCGTGCGCTGCAGTCGCGTTCGTGGTGGGGGCGACCCACACGGGGCTCGCGCTGACCGGGCAGGGGTGGGACACCTCCGACGGCCGGCCGGACGTGCTCGGCGAGGTGGTGGCCGACCAGGTCGGCGGCGCGTGGTGCGAGGGCCTGGCCCTGGCGTTGGCCGCGCTCGACGACGGCAGCGGCGGGAGCGACGCCGGGCTCCCGCGCACCGTCCGGCTGGCCGATCTGGCCGGGCCGACCGACCCGGACGCCGTGGCGCAGGCGTGGGCGGCACCGACCGAGGCGACCACCCCGCTGCGGGTGGTCGTCGGGGTCGGTGCCCGCGGTCCGGTCGAGCTGGATCTCACGGCCGACGGCCCGCACGCGTTGGTCGCGGGCACCACCGGCTCGGGCAAGTCGGAGCTGCTGCAGACCTGGCTCGCCGCGTTGGCCACGGCCCACCCGCCCGACGACCTGGCCTTCCTGCTGGTCGACTACAAGGGCGGGGCGGCGTTCGGCGCGTGCGCCCGGCTGCCCCACACCGTCGGTCTGGTCACCGACCTCGACCGACACCTCACCGGCCGCGTCCTGCGCAGCCTCGACGCCGAGATCCGTCGGCGGGAGCACGTGTTCGCGGCCGTCGGCGCCGCCGATCTCGGCGCCTACCGGCAGGCCCACGGAGGGGAGCGCGTGCCGCGCCTCGCGATCGTGGTCGACGAGTTCGCGACGCTGGCCGCGGACCTGCCGGACTTCGTGCCCGGCCTGGTCGACGTCGCGCAACGCGGCCGCTCACTCGGCCTGCACCTCGTGCTCGCGACCCAACGCCCCGGCGGCGTCGTCTCGCCGGCGATCCGCGCCAACACGACCCTGCGGGTCGCCCTGCGGGTCACCGACCCGGCCGAATCCCTCGACGTCGTCGGGGTTCCCGATGCCGCCGTCCTCGATCCCACCTGCCCCGGCCGGGCCGTCGTGCGGACCGGCCGGGACCTCGTCGTGGTGCAGGCCGCCCGGGTCACCTCGCCGCTGTCGGTAGTGGTGCCGACGGTGCGCGCCACCCGGGTCGGCCCCTGGGACGACCCACCGCCGCCGCCCGCGGCCCACGGCAGCCGGACCGATCTGGACGACGTGGCCGAGGCGCTCGACAAGGCGTGGGCGCGCCGGTCCGGGGACGGCACGCCCGCACCGACCGCGACCTGGTTGCCGCCGTTGCCGTCGACACTGACCGCGTCCGACGTCGCCGGCGAGGCCTCCGTCCTGTCACCCGTGCTCGGCCGCCGCGACCAACCGGGCCGGCAACGGCAGGTCGCAGAGCACCTCGACCTCGCGGCCGGCGGCACGTTGCTGGTCGCCGGCGCCAGCCGCACCGGACGCACCGGTCTGCTGTTCACGGTCGCGCACGCCGCGGCCGTCGCGGGCGTCCCGACCGTCGTGGTCGACGGCGGCGGCCTCGCCGCGCTCGCCGGGGCCGGGTCGACCGTCGCCTACGCCGGTGCCGACGATCCCGATGCCCTCGTGCGGCTCGTGGACCTCCTCGAACGCGAACTCGCCGCCCGTCGCGCCGGATCGGAGCCGGCGGCACCGCTCGTCGTGCTCGTCGACGGGTGGCCCGCTCTCGCGCGGGTGCTGGACGAGACCGACGGTGGCCGCAGCGCCGAGCGGATGACGGCGGTGTGGCGCGGGGCGGGCGGGGCCGGGGTGACGGTCGTCGTGACCGGCGACCGGTCGGTGCTCGGCAGCCGGACGGCGTCGGCCGCGGACCGGGTGTGGCTGCTGCGCCTCGCCGACCCCGCCGACGCGGCCATGGTGGGGCTCGCCCCGCGCGACGTCCCGGACCTCATGCCGCCGGGTCGCGTGGTGTGCGTGCCCGACGGCGACACCGTCCAACTCGTGCTTCCGGCCGCGCCGCACCCGCCGGTCCGGCCGCGTCCGACCGTCACCGGGTTGCGACTGCGGCCGTTGCCGGACCGGGTCGTGCTGCCGCCCGCTGCCCCGGGCGGGACGGTCCTGCGGATCGGGCGCGGCGGAGACGAGGCGGGCGTGGTGGGGGTCGACCCGTGGGCCGGGGGCGGACGCTGGGTGGTCGCCGGTCCGCCCCGTTCCGGGCGCAGCACGGCCCTGGTCCGGCTCGGGACCGAGGCCGCCGACACGGTCGGCGCGACGGTGGTGTGGTGGGCGTCGCCGCACTCGCCGTTGACGACCGTGGCCGACGCACGCGGGTGGACCGCCCTCGACCCGGACGCCGCGGTGGTCGCTGTCGACGGGCACGAACGGACCCTGGTCCTGCTCGACGACGCTGACGACCTCACCGACACCCCGGTGTCCGACGCGCTCACGACCGCGCTGCGGACCGCCGCACCGGGCCGGATTGCCGTCGTCGCCGCGGGCCGGCCCGACGAGCTGCTGACCGCCTACCGCGGGGTCGTGGCCGAGGTGCGCCGGGCGCGGCGGGGCCTGCTGCTGCGACCCGGTCCGGGTGACGGCGATCTGGTCGGGATCCGCAGCGGCCGGTCCCGGGCCGGCTGGCCGCCCGGACGCGGGGTGCTGGTCGCGGGTGGCGTGCGGGTCGACGACCGGCCGGTCGACACCGGCCCCGTGACGGTGCAGGTCGCGCTACCGACCTTCGGCCGGGAGGACGGTGGGCTTTGAGCGTCCGTCAGCCGAACACGACCTCAGTCGGTCTCGGCGCCGAGGTCCAGATCGACCAGCGCCAGCTCGCCGGGACCGAACCACGACAGCTCGAATCCCTCGGTGTCGCCGACGGTTTCCTCCGCCGCCTCGTCACCGAGGTCAGCGGTGACGATCACGTCGGCCGCCCGCCCGACGGCCGCGCTCGCGTCGGCGTCGTCGACGAACAGCGCCGCCAGCCGGTCGGCGGTGATAGGAGCGGCGGTGCGGACCACGCCGCGTTCGAGGTCGTCGTGGACGCTCACCTGGTCGTCGCGGACGTCGACCGCGAGCACGATCCGACGGCGCGGGGCGGCCGGGTCGCTGGCGAGCAGGCGCAGGCTGGCGCGCGCCGCCTCGGCGCACGCCGCGTACTCCAGGTCCTCGTCGTCGGGCTCGTCCGCGCCCGGCGGATGGTCCTCGCCGTACCAGGACCGCAGCCCGGGCGTGACGGCGAAGGCGGTCGTGCCGTCCGGGCCGGTCGACGGCACCGGGCGCCCCTCGACCAGCGCGGTCACCGCCGCGGCCGTGACCGGGACGTAGATCCTCACCGGCGTTCTCCCCTCGTGTTCGGTCGGTACAGCAGGTCAGGCGGTCCGGCGGGCGCGGGTGACCGATCGCAACCGGCGCACCGCGCCCTCGTGGGCGGTCTCGAGGACCTGTTGGCGCCGGGTCGGGTCCATCATGTTGACCCCGATGAGGGCGAGGTCCGCGGGTTCGGGGGTCAGCAGGACCACGTCGACACCCGCCGCCCGCAACGCCGCGGCGTCGGACTCCAACGAGCGGGTGATGGCCCGGCGGATCGCCCGCTCGACCCGCAGCGCCGGCGAGCGCGGCTTGTCGGGGTGGGTCGCCGCCATCGGCGCCAGCACCACGACCTGTTCGAGCCGGGCTCCGAGTCGTGGGTCGAGCAGCAGGTCCAGCGAGGTGTTCGACGCCGTGCCGCCGTCGATGTGGGCGCGGCCGTCGACCACCACGGGCCGGTACCAGGCGGGGATCGCGCAGGACGCCGCCACCGCGGTGCCGAGGTCGGGCGTCCCGCCGGCCCGGGCGGAGCGGAACCCGAGCGGTCGTTCGGGGCCGCCGGTCGGCCACCCGAACACCACCCGTTCCCCGGTCGCGTAGTCGGTCGAGACGATCCAGGGCTGCGGACGTCGCGGCCAGGCCCGCGCGCGGGGGCGCAGCGACCGGACCATCGCCGCGACCGGGTCGAGCGTCCCGCGCCCGGTCGGCAGCAGTCCCGACAGCGCGACCACGGGGCGGATCCCGGCGCGGGGGCGCAACCCAGCGGCCGCGAGCCGCGGCGAGCCGAGACGCAGGCCCGGCCGGCGCGGCAGCGCACCACCCGCGCCGGTGTCGTAGTCCCAGGCGATGAGTGGGTCGTCGGGTGCGGGCACGCCCTGGTGGTGGCGACGGATGCCGTCGACCGGCAGACCGGAGGCGAGCAGTGCGGCGAGGACCGACCCGGCCGAGGTGCCCATGACGATGTCGGGGTCCTCGAAACCGGTCTCGTCGACCACGGCCGACAGCGCGCCGATGGTCCAGGCGAAGCCGAGCACGCCGCCCGCACCCAGCACGAGCGCCCGGCGCGGTCGGACCACCGGCCGACCGGTCGGACGCGGACCGGCGGTGCGGTCGGATGCGGGCGGAGGACCGCTCACGACTCGCCGGGGTCGACGGGGGTTTCGCGCGCGGCCGCGCGGCGGGACCGGGCGG
>NZ_JBTJEQ010000082.1:0-9862 GCF_054456675.1 Jatrophihabitans sp. YIM 134969 | reverse complement strand
GGCGCCCTCGGAGCGGCGACGGCCGGGGCGGCGTCCGCCGTGCTGCCCGCGGACCTCGGGGAGCGGGTGATGCTCGGCGACACCGGCGCGAACGCCCTCGGAGCACTGCTCGGTCTGCGGCTCGCGAGCGGCGCCCCCGCGACCGCCGCGGCCACCGCCGCCGTCACGACCGCCCTGGTGCTGGTGTCGGAGCGGGTCAGCTTCTCGGCCGTCATCGCCCGCACCGGGTGGCTGCGGGCGCTCGACGACCTCGGACGACGGCCCCCGGACGCCCCGTGAGCCCACGACGCGCCGCAGGCACGGTCGCGGGCGGAGCAGCGCTGATCGCCGTCATTACCGTCGTCGCCCGCATCGCGGGGTTCGGTCGCACCGTCGTGTTCGTCCAGGCCGTCGGCGCCGACTGCGTCGGGTCGGTCTACACGACCGTCAACACGCTGCCCAACATCGTCTTCGACATCGTCGCCGGCGGGATGCTGTCCGCGCTGGTGGTCCCGGTCGTCGCCCCGGCATTCGCCGCCGGCGACCTCGACCGGGCCTCGCGCGCGGTGTCGGCCCTGCTGGGCTGGACCCTGCTCGCCACCGCCGCGCTCGCGGTGGTCATCGCGGCGACCGCACCGGTGCTCGTGCGGGTGCTGCTACCCGACTCCGGCTGCGCCGGCGCCCACGACCTCGGGGTCCGGATGCTCGTGGTGTTCGCGCCGCAGGTCGTGTTCTACGGGCTCGGGGCGGTCCTCGGCGGGGCCCTGCAGGCCGCGCACCACTTCGGGTGGCCCGCCGTGGCGCCGCTGCTGTCCTCGCTCGTGGTCATCGCCGCCTACCTCGTCTACGGCGCCACCGCCGACGTCGCGCCCGGCCGCGCGGACCTCGCCCGCGGGCCCGAGTTGGTGCTCTCGGTGGGCACCACCCTCGGTGTGGTCGTCCTGGCCGGCTGCCTCGTGGTGCCGACCCTGCGCGCGGGAGTCCGGATCCGGCCCACCCTGCGCTTCCCCGACGGCCTGGCCGCGATCGCCCGTCGCACCGCCCTGGCCGGCGCCGCCGCGCTGGCGGCGCAACAACTCGCCGCCGCGGTGATGCTGCGCCTCGCCAACGACGGCACGACCTCCGGTCTGGCGGTGGTCGTCACGACCGCCCAGACCGTGTTCCTGCTGCCGTGGGCCGTGCTCGCCGTACCGGTCGCCACCGCGAGCTACCCCCGCCTCGCGACGGCGTGGGACGCAGGCGACCGCCCGGCCTACGCGGCGACGCTCGGCTCGTCGACCCGGCTGGTGACCGCCGCCGCCGGGGTCGCGACGGCCGTGCTGGTCGCGGTGGCGGAACCCGCGGGGGCGCTGCTGCTGTCGGGGGCGAACACCTCCGACCCGGCGCGCGCCCAGTTCGCACCGGCCCTGGTGGCGTTCGCCGTCGGCCTGCTCGGCTGGTCGCTGGTCGCCCTGCTGGCCCGTTCGCTGTACGCCACGGGCCAGGTCACGGCCGCCGCGCTGGGTCAGGTCGCGGGGCAGGTGGTGGTCGTCGTGGTCGACCTCGTACTGGCCGCGGCCCTGCCCGCCGGCGACCGGGCGTTCGCCCTGGGGCTCGGCAACGCGGTGGGGGTGAGCGTCGCCGCGGTCTGGCTGCTGGTCGCCAGCACCCGGGTGGGAGCGGGGTGGCCGACCGGGGCGCTGGTCCGGGCCGTGCTCGGCGCGGTCGCGGGCGGCGTGGTCGGCTGGCTGGTCGGCCGCCTCGCCACGGACGAGGGTCGCCTGGCCGGGCTCGGCTGGGGGCTCGCGGCGGGAGCGTCGGCCCTGGCGGTCGCCGGTGCGGTCGCGGTGGGCACCGACACCACGCTCCGGCAGCGGCTGGTGCGGCGATGAGACGGTGGAGC
Organism: Jatrophihabitans sp. YIM 134969; assembly: GCF_054456675.1. Taxonomy (NCBI): domain Bacteria; kingdom Bacillati; phylum Actinomycetota; class Actinomycetes; order Jatrophihabitantales; family Jatrophihabitantaceae; genus Jatrophihabitans; species Jatrophihabitans sp. YIM 134969. The sequence goes on along the minus strand of NZ_JBTJEQ010000082.1, from coordinate 8,001 downwards.
CCGTGAAGGTGGGGCTGCTGCTCGCGACCAGCACCGGCGGGGTGGGCGCGCACGTCCGGTCGTTGGCCGCAGGGTTGGTGGCCCGCGGTCACGAGGTGACGGTCGCCGGGCCGCCGTCCACCGAGGAGCTGTTCGCGTTCACCGCGACGGGCGCGGGGTTCTCACCCACCCGCGGGCGGCTCGACCTCCGCACGGTGCGATCTCTCGACGTCGAGGTACTGCACGCGCACGGGCTGCGGGCCGGCGTCCTCGGCGGGTCGGCCGCGGGCCGCACCCCGCTCGTCGTGACCTGGCACAACGCCGTCCTGGACGAGGAGCACGGTCGCCTCGCCCGCGCGGTGCTGGCGCTGGGGGAGCGGTTCGTCGCCCGCCGTGCCACCGTCACCCTGGCGGCGTCGGACGACCTGGCCGACCGCGCCCGGTCGCTCGGCGCCCGCGACGTCCGCGTCGCGCCGGTCGCCCTCGACCCGCCGGCTACCAGGCACGACCGGGACCAGGTCCGCGCCGCGCTCGGGGTGGCGCCCTCGGACCGGCTGGTGCTCACCGTCGCCCGGCTGCACCCGCAGAAGGCGCTCGACGTCCTGATCGACGCCGCGACCGGCTGGCCGGACGCCGTGGTCGCGGTGGCGGGTGACGGCCCCTTGCACGACGACCTCGCCGCACGGATCTCGTCCTCGCACGCCCCCGTGCGGCTGCTGGGGCGGCGCGACGACGTCCCCGACCTGCTGGCCGCGGCCGACCTCGCCGTGCTGCCCTCGCGGTGGGAGGCGCGGTCGTTGTTCGCGCAGGAGGCCCTGCGGGCCGGGGTGCCACTGGTCACCACCGCGGTCGGTGGGCTGCCCGGACTCGTGGGCGACGCCGCGGTGACGGTGCCACCCGGTGACGTCGTGGCCCTGCGCACGGCCGTGGCGGACCTGCTCGCCGACGACACCGCTCGCGCCGCGCTCGGCGCCCGCGGCCGGGCCCGCGCGGCCACCTGGCCCACCGAGCGCGACACGGTCGAGCAGGTCGTCGGCGTGTACTCCTCCCTGGTGTGAGCCGGCTCGGGATAGAGTGGCGGTCCGTGGATCGCGCGCACGTCACCCGGCACCTGTTCGTCACCGGAGGCGTCGCCTCCTCGCTCGGCAAGGGCCTCACGGCCAGCAGCCTGGGCAACCTCCTCACGGCACGCGGTCTCCGCGTGACCATGCAGAAACTGGACCCGTACCTCAACGTCGACCCCGGGACGATGAACCCGTTCCAGCACGGCGAGGTCTTCGTCACCGAGGACGGCGCCGAGACCGACCTCGACGTCGGGCACTATGAGCGGTTCCTCGACACCGACCTCGCCGCCAAGGCCAACGTCACGACCGGCCAGGTGTACTCGACCGTCATCGCCAAGGAGCGGCGCGGGGAGTACCTCGGCGACACCGTGCAGGTCATCCCGCACATCACCGACGAGATCAAGGCCCGCATCCTCTCCATGGGGGAGGTCGATGCACAGGGCAACGTTCCCGACGTCGTCATCACCGAGATCGGCGGCACGGTCGGCGACATCGAGTCGCTGCCGTTCCTCGAGGCCGCCCGCCAGGTGCGCCAGGCCGTCGGCCGCGACAACGTGTTCTTCCTGCACGTCTCGCTCGTCCCGTACCTCGCGCCGTCGGGGGAGCTGAAGACCAAGCCGACCCAGCACTCGGTCGCGGCCCTGCGCAACATCGGCATCCAGCCCGACGCCATCGTTTGCCGCAGTGACCGCGACATCCCGCAGGGCATCAAGCGCAAGCTCTCGCTGATGTGCGACGTCGACGAGGAAGCCGTCATCTCCTGCCCCGACGCCCCGAGCATCTACGACATCCCGCGGGTGCTGCACGGCGAACGCCTCGACGCCTACGTGGTGCGCCGGCTCGGGCTGCCGTTCCGCGACGTCGACTGGACCGAGTGGGGCGCGCTGCTCGACCGCGTCCACCACCCGCGTCACGAGCTCACCATCGCGCTCGTCGGCAAGTACGTCGACCTGCCCGACGCCTACCTGTCGGTCACCGAGGCGCTGCGCGCGGCGGGATTCGCCCACAAGGCCAAGGTGAACATCGTCTGGACCCAGTCGGACGGCGCGGAGACTTCGGCGGGGGCGGCGGAACTGCTCTCGCACGTCGACGGCGTCGTCATCCCCGGCGGGTTCGGCATCCGCGGCATCGAGGGCAAGGTCGGCGCCATCAAGTTCGCCCGCGAGAACGGCATCCCGACCCTGGGGTTGTGCCTCGGTCTGCAGTGCATGGTGATCGAGACGGCGCGGAACCTCGCGGGCATCGCGGACGCCAGCTCCAGCGAGTTCGACCCCGACACGTCGGACCCGGTGGTCGCGACCATGGCCGAGCAGGTCGACATCGTCGCGGGCAACGCCGACCTGGGCGGCAGCATGCGCCTGGGCGCTTACCCCGCGACCCTCGGCAAGGGCACCGTCACCGCCGAGGCCTACGGGTCGACCCACGTCTCCGAGCGGCACCGCCACCGCTACGAGGTCAGCAACCGCTACCGCGACCGGCTCGAGGCCGCGGGCCTGGTCGTCTCCGGCACCTCGCCCGACGGCCACCTGGTGGAGTTCGTCGAACTGCCGCGCGAGGTGCACCCGTTCTTCGTCGGCACGCAGGCCCACCCGGAGCTCAAGTCGCGCCCGACCCGCCCCCACCCGCTGTTCCGCGCCTTCGTCGGTGCGGCGCTCGCCTACAACGAGGAGGCGCGATTGCCGATCGGCGTCGAGGACGTCGAGGCCGAGGCCGAGGTCGGCGTCCCCGCGGCGACGTTCGCCGGATGAGCGACTCGGGGGAGGGTCGGTACCGCACGCTGTCGTCGGAGACCGTGTTCTCCGGACGGGTGCTGAAGGTCAAGGTCGACGAGGTCGAGATGCCCGACGGCACCGCGAAACGCGAGTACGTCGGGCACCCCGGGGCCGTCGCCGTGGTCGCGCTCGACGACGCCGGGGCCGTCGTGCTCGTCGAGCAGTACCGCTACCCGGTCCGGCGGCGGCTGCGCGAACTGCCGGCGGGCCTGCTCGACGTCGCCGGCGAACCCGCGGTCCGCGCCGCGGCCCGCGAGCTGTTCGAGGAGGCGCGGCTGCACGCCGCGCGGTGGGACGTGCTCGTCGACCTCTACACGACGCCCGGCATGACCGACGAGGCCGTGCGGGTCTACCTCGCGCGGGAGCTCACCGACGCCACCGAGGCCTACGACGCCACCGGCGAGGAGGTCGAGCTGACCGTGTCGCGGTCGGCGCTGGCCGACGCGGCCGACGCCGTCCTCGCGGGCGAGATCACCAACTCCATCGCCGTCGCCGGGATCCTCGCCGCCGACCGGGCCCAGCGCGACGGTTTCGCCGGGTTGCGACCCGCCGACGCGCCGTGGTCCGCGAAACCGGACCTCGCGCCGTAGATGATGCGGGCGTGTCCGTTGCGCCCGCCCTCGCCGTCGCGGGCTACCTCGACCACCTGACCGTCGAGAAGGGCGCGGCGACCAACACGCTGAGCTCGTACCGGCGTGACCTGCTGCGGTACCTGGACTTCCTCGCCGCGCGCGACGTCAGCGACGTCGACGCGATCACCCCGGCCGTGGTCGCGGACTTCCTGGCTTACCTGCGCACCGGCGACGACGACCACCCGGCGCTCTCGGCGTCGTCCGCCGGCCGGGCGGTCGTGGCCGTGCGCGGACTGCACCGCTTCGCGGTCCGTGACGGGCTGGCCGCCACCGACCCGGCGGCGTCGGTACGGCCGCCGCAGCCGCCGCGCCGGCTGCCCAAGGCCATCTCCCTCGACGACGTCGAGGCCATCATCGAGGCCGCCGGGTTCGACGGCACCCCGCTCGCGCTGCGCGACCGGGCGCTGGTCGAACTGCTCTACGGCACCGGCGCGCGGATCTCCGAGGCCGTCGGCCTCGACGTCGACGACGTCGACCTCGTCGAGAAGGTCGTCATCCTGCGTGGCAAGGGCGGCAAGCAGCGGCTGGTGCCGTTGGGGTCGATGGCCGTGGCCGCCGTCGACGCCTACCTCGTCCGCGCCCGGCCGGGACTCGCCGCGCTCGGGCACGCCACCCCGAAGCTGTTCCTCAACGCCCGCGGCGGATCGCTGTCGCGGCAGTCGGCCTGGACCGTCCTGCGCACCGCGGCCGAGCGGGCCGGGGTCGGCGTCGGGTCCGGCGCCGCCTCGATCTCGCCCCACACCCTGCGTCACTCGTTCGCGACCCACCTGGTGGAACGCGGGGCGGACGTCCGCACGGTGCAGGAACTGCTCGGTCACGCCTCGGTGACCACGACGCAGATCTACACCCTGGTCACCGTCGACCAACTCCGCGAGGTGTGGGCCCTCGCCCACCCGCGCGCCCTGCGCTGAGCGGCCTGAACCTCAACTAGAGGCAGAGATACTCGCCGGGCGCGACGTGCCCGGCGTGCGTGCGGGGCGCGGGTAGCGTCGCCGCCGATGGCCGCTCCCGCCCGTTCCGAGCCCGACCCGCGTGACACCGCGGGTCCCCGAGTCGACCCCACGTCGAGCGATCCGGCGGCTGCCCGCGTCAAGCGGCGCATCCCCGAACCGCCGCTCATCGACACCCACGGGCCGGCGCGGGTCATCGCGCTGTGCAACCAGAAGGGCGGGGTCGGCAAGACCACCTCGACCATCAACCTCGGGGCGTCGATCGCCGAACTCGGACGCCGGGTGCTGCTCGTCGACTTCGACCCGCAGGGCGCGCTGTCGGTCGGGTTGGGGATCGCCCCGCACGCGCTCGACCTGTCGGTCTACAACCTGCTCATGGAGCGCGACACCTCGATCGCCGACGTCGTGGTCCGCACCAAGGTGCCGGGCCTGGACCTGGTGCCGAGCAACATCGACCTGTCGGCGGCCGAGGTGCAGCTGGTCACCGAGGTCGGCCGCGAGCAGGCGCTGCTGCGGGCGTTGCGGCCGGTCCTGCCCGAGTACGACTACGTGCTCATCGACTGCCAGCCGTCGCTCGGCCTGCTCACCGTCAACGCGCTGACCGCCGCGCACGGCGTGATCATCCCGCTGGAGTGCGAGTTCTTCAGCCTGCGCGGGGTCGCGCTGCTCATCGACACCATCGACAAGGTGCGCGACCGGCTCAACCCCGACCTCACCCTCGACGGCATCCTCGCCACCATGTACGACGGCCGCACCCTGCACGGGCGCGAGGTGTTCGCGCGGGTCCTCGACGCGTTCGGCGACCAGGTCTTCGACACCGTCATCACCCGCACCGTCCGGTTCCCCGAGACCACCGTCGCCGGTGAGCCGATCACCACCTGGGCCTCGAGCTCGGCCGGCGCCAAGGCCTACCGCCACCTCGCGCGCGAGGTCCTGGCGCGCACCGCCCGTGCCGCCTGAGACCGCCCTGGCCCCGGCGGCCGGGCCGGAGACCGCGGTCGCGGGGGGCCGGGCGTCGCACCCGTTCAGCGTCAAGCTCACCAACTTCGAGGGCCCGTTCGACCTCTTGCTGACGCTCATCGGCAACCGCAAGCTCGACGTCACCGAGGTCGCGCTCTCCCAGGTCACCGACGAGTTCCTCGCCTACCTGCACCCGCCCGTCGCCGACGGCGACGAGCCCGCCGAGGCGCTCGACCTCGGACGGGTGACCGAGTTCCTCGTCGTCGCGGCCACGCTGCTGGACCTCAAGGCCGCGCGGCTGCTGCCCGCGGCCGACGTCGAGGACGAGGACGACCTCGCCCTGCTCGAGGCCCGCGACCTGCTGTTCGCGCGCGTCCTGCAGTACCGCGCCTACAAGATGGCCGCGGCCCACCTGGCCGAGCTCGAGCGCTCCGCCGGCCGTCGGCACTCCCGGTCGGCGGAGCTCGAGGAGCGGTTCGTCGGCATCCTGCCGCCGGTCGAGATCGGCGTGAGCCCCGAACGTTTCGCCGCCCTCGCGGTCCGGGCCATGACCCCGCGGCCGGTGCCGGAGGTCGGGGTCGGGCACATCCACGCCGCGCGGGTGAGCGTCCGCGAGCACATGGCCTCGATGCGCGAGCACCTCGCGGTGTTCGGCAGCGCCTCCTTCCGCGACCTCACCACCGCCTGCGAGTCGACGCTGGAGGTGGTGGCCCGCTTCCTCGGCCTGCTCGAGCTCTACCGTGAGGGCGTGGTGCTGTTCGACCAGGTGACGGCCCTGGGTGACCTGCAGGTGCACTGGGTGCCCGAGGACGAACGACCGACCGGACCGACCGGCGCGGAGCCGGTCGAGGACGTCGCTGCGGCTCCCACCCCCGACGTGGCCGAGCCGACCGACATCGACATCGACGAGGAGTACGGGTGACCGAGACGCCGGTCGACGCGGCCGCGACCGACGAGCAGTCGGCGCACGAAGCCGGGACGGCCGACGCGGTCGAGACGGCCGACGCGGTCGAGACGGCCGACCACGCTGAGTCGGCCGAGACGGTCGAGGCGGTCGAGACGGTCGAGACGGTCGAGGCGGTCGAGACGGACGAGACGGACGAGACGGAGTCGGCGGCCGACCCCGAGGCGGTGGCGTCGCGGCTCGACGCGCTCGACCTCGACGACCCCGACGCGTTGCGCAAGGCGGTCGAGGCGGTGCTGTTCGTCGTCGAAGCCCCGGTGAGCGCCGAGGCGCTCGCGGCGGCGCTGCAGCGGCCGGTGCCGGACGTCGAGACCGCGCTCGCGGCCCTGCGCACCGACCTGGACGAGCGCGACAGCGCCGTGGAACTGCGGGAGATCGCCGGGGGAGTGCGGCTGTACACCCGCACCGCATGGTCGCCCGCGGTCGAGGCGTTCCTGCTCGAGGGGCAGCGCAACAAGCTCTCGCAGGCGAGCCTGGAGACCCTCGCCGTCGTCGCCTACCGGCAGCCGGTGAGCCGGGCGCGGATCTCCGCGATCCGCGGCGTCACCGTCGACGGCGTGGTCCGCACCCTGCTCGGCCGCGGCCTGCTGGTCGAGGCGGGCACCGACCCCGACACCGGAGCCACGCTGCTCGCCACCACCGACCTGTTCCTCGAGCGGATGGGCCTGCAGTCGCTCGCCGAGCTGCCGAGCCTCGCGCCGCTGCTGCCCGATGCCGCCAGCCTGTCCGCGCTCGACGACGCCGACGGCCTCGACGTCGACGACCTGTGAGCCGACGACCGTGACCGCTCCCGACGACCACACCGGCAGCGAGACCGGCAACGAGACCGGCGACGACGCCGGCGACGACACCGGCGACGACACCGGCGTCCGGCTGCAGGTCGTGCTGGCCCGGGCCGGGGTCGCGAGCCGGCGGGCCGCCGAGGAACTCATCGCGCAGGGCCGGGTGCAGGTCGACGGCGAGACCGTCGAACGCCCCGGCCGCAAGATCGACCCCTCCACCGCCGTGGTCACCGTCGACGGCGACCGGGTCGAGGTCGACCCCGACCGCGTGCACCTGCTGCTCAACAAGCCGCGCGGGTACCTGTCGACGATGTCGGACCCGCAGGGACGTCCGACCGTCGCGGACCTGCTGCGTGACCGCCCCGAGCGGCTGTTCCACGTCGGGCGCCTCGACGCCGACAGCGAGGGGTTGCTGCTGTTCACCAACGACGGCGACCTCGCTCACCGCCTCATGCACCCGAGCTTCGGCGTCACCAAGACCTACCTGGCCGAGGTGCCGGCGCCGATCCCACGTGATCTCGGCAAGCGGCTGCAGGCGGGCGTCGAACTCGACGACGGCCCGGTGGCGGTCGACAGCTTCCGGGTCGTGCAGACCCAGGGCGACACCGCCCAGGTCGAGGTCGTCCTGCACGAGGGGCGCAACCACATCGTCCGGCGGATGCTCGCCGCGGTCGGTCACCCGGTGAGCCGCCTGGTCCGCACCAAGATCGGACCGGTCGTGCTCGGCGACCTGCGCCCGGGCGCGACCCGGACGCTGCGTCCGGACGAGCTCGCGGCCCTGCACCGGGCCATCGAGCAGCGTCAGAGCGGGACGCCCACCGCCGCACCGCGCCCGGGCGGTCCCGGGGCGTCCGGCCGGATCAGCGAGCAACCGCCGCGACCGCCACGGCCCGCCCGG
>NZ_JBTJEQ010000081.1:0-9884 GCF_054456675.1 Jatrophihabitans sp. YIM 134969 | reverse complement strand
AGCACCACGGTGAGGCCCGACCCGGTCACGGTGGGGTGCAACGCGACCGCGACGACGGCCGCCGCGGCGTACAGCGGGCGGATCCGGCCGTCGAGGCGTTCGGTGTGCAGCATCCGCACGACAGCGCTAACGTCACTCGGCACCGGAAGCGGCCGTCACGAGGCGGTCGCGCGGCGGGAAACGTCAGCTCCCACAACGTTTTCCTCGCAGCAGAGAGGAGCCGTCGGAAGAACAGGTCCCACGCAGGTCCGCCTGCGTGACAGGAGTCCTGCCGACGTCCCCGGGTGCCGCGAGCCGGCCACACCCGCGCGGTGTGTGCCGACTCCGAAGCTGCCCCCGGAGGCTGGCGCAGGCATGCCCACCGGAGGTGCCATGCAGATCATCGCCCGCGGTCGCAACGTCGAGGTCCCGGATCATTTCCGAGATCACGTCGAGGAGAAACTGGCGCGGCTGGAACGGTACGACGGCAAGATCATCTCGATCGACGTCGAACTGCACCACGAACGCAACCCACGCCAGAACGACAACTGCCAGCAGGTCGAGATCACCTGCCGCACGCGGGGTCCGGTGATCCGCGCCGAGGCGTGTGCGGACGACTTCTACAAGGCTCTCGACCTCGCGGTCGAGAAGATCGACCGTCGGATGCGCCAGGCCGCCGACCGGCGGCGGCACCACCACGGCCGCAAGACCGAGACCGTGCGTACCGGCATGCCGGCGGTCAACGGTGAGCTGGTGGTGAGCGAACCCGGGCGGGTCGCCCTGCTCGACCGGGAGGGCGACCCCGATCCGTACGCGCCGACCGACGAGGCCCTGCCCGGTCGCATCGTGCGCGAGAAGGACCACCCGGCGACACCGATGAGCGTCGACCAGGCGCTCGAGCAGATGGAACTGGTCGGCCACGACTTCTTCCTGTTCTGCGACGAAGCGACCGGTCGCCCGAGCGTGGTCTACCGCCGGCACGCCTTCGACTACGGACTGCTGCGTCTGACGTAGCGGCAGACGCAGGAGCTGGACCACATCCCGCCGAGCGGGCGGTGGTGCCCGGGTCGACGACGGTCCCCGGGCCTCACCGCCCGCTCGCCCACGTCCGGACGTCCCCCGCGGCGTCCGGCCCGAGGGACACCGCGGATCAGACGGGCGCGGATCGGACGGGCGCGGATCAGACCGGCGGGGTCAGGCCGAACCGGAGTTCGTCGCCGAAGCCGCCGTCGACCGGGCGGCGCAGCCGTCGCGCGGCCGTGCCCTCCTCGCGGAAGCCCGCTCGGCGGGCGACGGCGAGGGAGGCGCCGTTGCCGACGTCGACGCCGAGTTCCAGCCGGGTCACCCCGACCGTGCCGAACGCCCACGCGGCGAACACCTGCAGCGCCCGGACGGTCAGCCCACGGCCCCGGAACTCCGGCAGCAGGCCGTAGCCCAGTTCGAGCACGCCAGGCGGGCCGCCGCGAACCTGCAGGTGCCCCGCGACGCCACCGCTCGCCCGGTCGACCACCGCGAGAAGCGTCGTCGGTCCGGCCAGCCGGCCCAGCCCCGCGGCCAGGGCGCGGGCGCGCCCGGTGGCGTCGGGATCGCCGGGCGGGTCGCCGACCAGCCACCGGCGGGCCTCGGGGTCGCGGAACTCGGCCGTGAGGACCGGGTGGTCGCCCGGTGTGATCTCCCGCAGGAGCACGACGTCGTCCGCGACGTCCACCAGCGGCGGCAGCCACGGCGGCACCGGGTCAGCGGAGTCGCCGGCGCACCGCACCAGCACCGCGGTGTCGACCGGTCCGTTCCGGCCCTGGAACTCCCCGCGCCGCACGCCCTCGAGCCGGAAGCCGGCGTGGAGGCCGCTGCGCAGCGAGCCGATGTTGTCGAGCTCGACCCGTAGCTCGATGCGGACCACGTCGTGGTCGAACCCCCACGCCGCGAGCAACCGCGCCGCCCGGGCCGCGAGCCCCCTCCCGCGCGCGCCGGCCGCGACCGAGTAGCCGATCTCGGCCGAGAGCGAGCGCGAGTCCGGCAGCAGGAGCCCCGCGCCTCCGACGTAGCGGTCGTCCGCGAGCGTCATGGCCAGTTCGACGCCGCGCCCGGCGGCGGCCCGCCCCAGCGCGTACTCCGTGCAGAAGCCCGCGGCGTCGGCCCGGGTGTACGGCTGGGGGATCGGGAGGAAACGCCGGGCCTGGTCGTCCTGCATAGCTGCGTGGACGGCGTCGACGTCGTCGGGGCGGTAGGGCCGGAGCCGGAGGCCGTCCGGGGCGGGCTCGGACAGCGAGAGGCCGGTCAGCTCGACCCCGCGCCAGACGCCCATGCCCCACCCTGGCACGCGGGGCGGCCGCTCTCAGAACAGGTTCTCGTCATCGGTTCGTGACCTGCGCCGTGATCCCCGTACGATGCGGGACGTGGTGCTCACCAAGATCCTGCGCGCCGGCGAAGGCAAGACCGTCCGCCGGCTCGCGACCATCGCTGATCACATCGACGCGCTCGAAGAGGACTTCGTCGACCTCACGGACGCGGAGCTGCGCGAGCAGACCGACGTCTTCAAGCAGCGCTACGCCGACGGCGAGACGCTCGACCAGCTGATGCCCGAGGCGTTCGCGGTCGTCCGCGAGGCCGCCCGGCGCACCCTGGGCCAGTTCCACTACAAGGTCCAGCTCATGGGCGGCGCCGCGCTGCACCTGGGCAACATCGCCGAGATGAAGACCGGTGAGGGCAAGACCTTGGTCTCGACCCTGCCGGCCTACCTCAACGGGCTCTCGGGTGACGGCGTCCACGTGGTCACGGTCAACGACTACCTGGCCGGCCGTGACGCGGACTGGATGGGCCGCGTGCACCGCTTCCTCGGGCTCTCGGTCGGCAAGATCCTCAGCCAGATGACCCCGGCCCAGCGCCGCGAGTCCTACGCCTGCGACATCACGTACGGCACCAACAACGAGTTCGGCTTCGACTACCTGCGCGACAACATGGCGTGGAGTCTCGACGACCTCGTCCAGCGCGGCCACAACTTCGCCGTCGTCGACGAGGTCGACTCGATCCTCATCGACGAGGCCCGCACCCCGCTGATCATCTCCGGCCCGGCCGAGGAGAACCAGCGCTGGTACACCGAGTTCGCGCGCATCGTGCCGCGGATGAAGAAGGAGAAGCACTACGACGTCGAGGAGGGCAAGCGGACCGTCGCCGTCACCGAGGAGGGCGTCGCGTTCGTCGAGGACCAACTCGGCATCGAGAACCTCTACGAGGCCGCGAACACGCCGCTGGTCGGCTACCTCAACAACGCGCTGAAGGCCAAGGAGCTCTACCACCGCGACAAGGACTACATCGTCGGTGACGGCGCGGTCATGATCGTCGACGAGTTCACCGGCCGCGTGCTGCACGGCCGTCGTTACAACGAGGGCATGCACCAGGCCATCGAGGCCAAGGAGAAGGTGAAGATCCAGCAGGAGAACCAGACGCTGGCGACCATCACCCTCCAGAACTACTTCCGCATGTACACGCGGCTCTCGGGCATGACCGGTACGGCGCAGACCGAGGCCGCCGAGCTGCACCAGATCTACAAGCTCGGCGTGGTGCCGATCCCGACCAACAAGACCAACATCCGCATCGACCAGAACGACCTGATCTACAAGACGGAGGAGGCGAAGTTCGCCGCCGTCGTCGACGACATCGCCGAGCGCCACGAGGCGGGCCAGCCGGTGCTGGTCGGCACCGCGAGCGTCGCGAAGTCCGAGCGCATCTCCGAGCTGTTGCTGCGCCGGGGCATCCCGCACGAGGTCCTCAACGCCAAGCAGCACGAGCGGGAGGCGGCGATCATCGCCAACGCCGGCCGCAAGGGCTCGGTCACCGTCGCCACCAACATGGCCGGTCGCGGTACGGACATCATGTTGGGCGGCAACCCCGAGTTCGCCGCCGACCTCGCGCTGCGGGAGCGGGGCCTGAACCCCGTCGACACGCCCGAGGACTACGAGGCCGCCTGGGGCGACGCCATCGAGAAGGCGTCGACCGAGATCGCCAAGGAGCACGACGAGGTCACCGAGCTCGGTGGTCTGTACGTGCTGGCGACCGAACGGCACGAGAGCCGTCGTATCGACAACCAGCTGCGTGGCCGCTCCGGCCGTCAGGGTGACCCCGGCGAGACCCGCTTCTACCTCTCGCTGGGCGACGACCTCATGGTCCGCTTCAACGGCGAGCGGGTCGCGGCGATGATGAACTTCCTGCGCCTGCCCGAGGACGTGCCGATCGAGAACAAGACCGTCTCGCGGGCGATCCAGTCGGCGCAGACCCAGGTGGAGCAGCAGAACTACGAGATCCGCAAGGACGTCCTGAAGTACGACGACGTCCTCAACAAGCAGCGCACCGTCGTCTACGACGAGCGCCGCGAGGTGCTCGAGGGCGCTGACCTGTCCGACCAGCTGCGTCGGATGGTCGAGGAGGTCGTCGCCGGCTACGTCGAGGGCGCCACCGCCAACGGCTACGCCGAGGAGTGGGACCTCGACCAGCTCTGGACCGCGCTCGGGCAGCTCTACCCCGTGGCGCTCACCCAGGAGGAGGCCATCGAGCAGGCGGGCGGTGAGGTCAACGACCTCACCCGCGCGTTCCTCGTCGAGGAGCTCGTCGCCGACGCCAGCGCCGCCTACGACGCCCGCGAGCAGGACCTCACCCCCGAGGTCATGCGCGAGCTCGAACGCCGGGTCCTGCTCTCGGTGCTCGACCGCAAGTGGCGCGAGCACCTCTACGAGATGGACTACCTCCGCGAGGGCATCGGTCTGCGGGCCATGGCCCAGCGCGACCCGCTGGTCGAGTACCAGCGTGAGGGCTTCGACATGTTCTCCACGATGATGGAGGGCATCAAGGAGGAGTCGGTCGGCTTCCTGTTCAACCTCGAGGTGCAGGTCGACTCCGCCCCGGCGCCCGCCGCCGAGGCGCCGGTCGAGGCCGCGCCCCGCAGCGCAGACCCGCAGAAGGTGCTGCGCGACCTCGCCGAGGTCGAGGAGCACCAGGCCGACGACGCCCTCGCCGCCGAGGAGGGCGTCGGGTTCGCGCCCGCCAAGGAGCCCGAGACGACCGGGCCGCGCCCGAGCATCTCGGCCAAGGGCCTCGACCGCGACACCTCGGCCAAGCCCGTGGTCTACAGCGCACCGACGCTCGACGCCGACGAAGCCGGTCAGCCCGAGGTCCGCGTCGGCACCAGCGACGGCTCGGGAGACGACGCCACGGGCTCGAACGGCGCGAAGAAGCCGGCCGCGCGGACCAACCCCAACCGGGGCAGCCGCGGGAACCGTTCGAGCAGCCGGGGCAACCGCAGCCGCAAGCGGTGACCGGCTGACCTGATTCACCGCCCCGAGCCGTCGTCCTGAGCACCTGCTCGGGACGGCGGCTCGCGTCGCGAGGCGCCCGGATCCACTCGTGCGTCAACCGACCTCGAGCTTGACGCAACGCCACCGGCCGTCGAGACCCTCGAGCCGGATGGCGACGGCGTGGACCCGCCCGCGGACGGCCAGGGTGAGCGCGAGTTCGGCGATGCCGTCCGCCGGTTCGCACACGTGCACACTGCGGATCTGCGGTGAGGGCGTGGCGGCCGCCAGCCGACCGAGGCGGCCGGTCCGCAGACCGGTCGTGGTGAACGCCCCGCACACGCTCGCCGACGCCAGCGCCCCCAACTGCCGCGCCGGCCGTCGACCGCCGACGATCTCGAACATCGTGACCAGCAGTCGACGCGCCCAGGCCTCGGGGTCCGGCAACGACCGTCGGGCGGTCGGACGGGCCGCGAACGGGTCACGTGGGGCGACGAGCCGCAACGGCGACGGCGCCTCCAGTTCGGCCGCACCGAACGGCAACGGCTGATCCCACGGCCCCAGCACGACCCGCGGCAACGGCGACCCGTCGGGCTGCGTCAGCACCCGGTAGTCGTCGATCTCGTCGTCGAACGGGGGTTCGCGGCGGGGGATCGGCCGGATGGTCACCTCCCGCACCGGCGCGGCGAGGGTCTCGACGAGCGGTGGTTCCTGCAGAGCGGTCACGTCGGTGCTCCCTCAGCGGGCGGTCGGGGCGGTGGGGGTCGTCGTGCTCGGTGCGGTGAGCGCGGTGCCGGGGTGCAGCAGACCGGGGTCCGGACCGATCTCGGCGCGGTTGACCGCGTACCAGGACGGCCACGCTGCGGCGATCCGCGCGGCCGTGGGGGCGGTCCCGCTCGCCCGCAGCGCGTCGGCGGTGATCGACCAGAGCGAGTCGCCGGGGGCGACGACGACCCCGGTCGCCGGGTCCGGGTCGGTCGGCACGAGCGGCGGCGTGGTCGGCACCGCCGGCGGTGTGGTCGGCAGTGTCGGCACCGACGGCGGCGTGGTCGGCGTCGGGGGAGTCGACGGCGCGCCGGCGGGCGGCGTGGCCGTCGGGGCGCTGCTCGTCGGCCAGGCCGGGCCCGGGGTGGTCGGTGACCCGGGCACGGCCCCGGTGGGCGGGGCGGCGGTGGAGGCCGCGACCGGCGAGGTCGGCCAGACCGGGGTGGCGCTCGCCGCGACGGCCGGACCCAGCAGCAACCCGCCCGCGACGCTGCCGATCACGACCCCGCGCAGCACCCGGGGGACGCAGAGCCGGACCGCGACCGCGCCGAGCCGGCCGGCGGCGCCGGGGAGGCGGGCGAGTCCGCCCGCGCTCACCGCGATCAGCACCCAGACCGCGAGCAGCCACAGCGCCGTCCCGGTGACCAGGGCCGCGAGGGCGTCGACCCGGGGGGCCGCGGCGTGGTCGAGGACGACCCGGACGACGCGGCGCCACCCGTCCCGGTCCGGTGGGACCAGCGCCGCCACCGCGGCCGACAACCCGGCCACCACCGTCCGCAGGCCACGCTCACGAGCGTTCATCGTCGTTTGCCTTCGTTTGCTGTCAGTTGACCTCGACAGTATGCACACGAGTCGGGCCGGAGCGGAAGGGCGCTACGGTCGCGGGCGTGACGCGGTGGGAGGGCTTGTTCTCCGATCTGGAGGCGCAACTGGCGGCGCAGGAGCACGCCGGGGTGGGCGCCGAGGTCGACGCGCGGACCCGGGGTGAGGTCGCGGACCTGACGCTGGTCGACCGGCTACGGGCCGCGGTCGACCAGCCGGTCCGGGTCGTCGCCGTCGGCGGGCTCGCGCTCACGGGCGTGCTCGGACGCGTCGGACCGGACTTCCTCGCGGTGGTCGAGGACACCGGGCGCGAGGCGCTGGTGCCGCTGCACGCCGTGCGTCAGGTCGCGGGTCTGGGCCGGTTCGCGCAGACCGAGGCGGTGGCCGGGGCGGTGGCGGCCCGCCTGGGGTGGCGTTCGGCCCTGCGGGCGGTCGTCCGCGACCGGGGTGCGGTGCGGCTGCACCTGGTCGACGGTGAGGTCCTCGACGCGACGCTCGACCGGGTCGGCGCGGACCACGTCGAACTCGCGGTGCACGCGGCGGGGGAGACCCGCCGGGCGCGTGAGGTGCGCGGGACCGTGGCCGTGCCGTTCACGGCGATCGCCGCGGTGCGCCGGGAGACGCCGGCCGTCTGATCAGGCGCGGCCGGTGACGTCCTCGACCTGCTCGAGGTCGCCGTCGGGGTTGCGGGACAGGAACGCCTCGGTCTCCTGGTACATCCGGCTGATGTAGGCCTCGAGTTCGTCGCGTTCGACCCGCCACTGCCCGCGGCCGCCGATCTTGATCGCCTTGAGTTCCCGGTTGCGGACCAGGGCGTAGGTCTGGCTCTGCGAGATGTTGAGGATCTCGGCGACGTCGGGGAGCGTGAGGAACCGTTCCGACGTCATGCGGTCAGTGTCGCAGGTGGGCCCGGCGCCGGGATCCGGTTGTCCACAGGCCCGCCGCTCGGGTCGTGACCCGGCGCGGTGTGCGGCACGATCGTGTGATGGTCGCGCCCCCCGCCGTGAGCCCGTCCGATCCCGCCGGCCCCCCGTCACCGCTCGCCGGGCCGTTGTCCGCGTCGCTCCCGGCGTCGCCCAGCCCGCGCCGCACCCGGCGCCCGCGGTGGCTGGACCTGCGGCTGGTGCTCGGCGTCGTGCTGGTGCTCGGGTCGGTCCTGCTCGGCGCGGTCGTGGTCTCGAGGGCCCAGGCGAGCACCGCGGTGTGGTCGCTGCGCCGCGACCTGCCGGCGGGATCGGTGCTCACCGCGGGCGACCTCACGCCCGTCGACGTCCGGCTCGGCGACACCGCCGGGCGCTACGTCGCCGCGGACCGGGCCGTGGTCGGACGCCGGCTCGCCGCGGACGTCGGCAGCGGCCAGTTGCTCCCCACCGCCGCGGTGGGTGGCGCCGGTGACGACGGCCGGGTCACCGTGTCGATCCCGTTCGCCTCGGCCGACGTCCCCTCCGTGGCGCGCGGCGACGTCATCACGGTGTGGGTCTCGACCCCGACCTGCGCGTCGGTCGTGCTCCTGCGTGGCGTGGCGGTCCAGGACGTCGGGGGACCCGGCTCCGGCCTCACCGCCTCCGACGGTCTCGAGGTCGTGGTGACGGTGAGCCCGGAGCTCGCCGACCGGATCGTCGGCGCGCTCGCTCTCGACGACGTCACGCTGCGCGCCGGGGTGCTGTCCGGTGCGGCGCCCGCATCCGGCAGCGCCGACCTGCCCGACCTCGCGGCCTGCGCTCCCGTCGGGCCCGGCGCCGCCACCCCCACCCCGACCGCCTCGTGAGGACGCCGCTGCTCACGGCGGCGGGCGGTGCCGCGTGGGAGGCCGACCTGGTCGTCGCGTTGGAGCAGGGCGGCCACGGGATGGTCGTGGTCCGCCGCTGCGTCGACGTCGTCGAGCTGCTCGCCGTGGCCGCCTCGGGTCAGGGCCGGGCCGCGTTGGTCGCGGCCGACCTGCCGCGCTTCGACCGCGTCGCCCTCGACCGGTTGACTGCCGCCGGTGTCGTGGCCGTCGGGGTGGTCCCGCGCGGGGACATCGGCGCCGCGGACCGGATGCGGCAGATCGGGGTCGTGACCACCGTCGCGGCCGACGCCGACCCGGCCGTCGTCGCCGCCGTGGTCGGGCAGGCCCTCGAAGCCGGCACCGACGCCCCCACCGACGCCGGCACCCGGGCGTTCGCCGACCCGGCCACGGCGACCGCCGCCGTCGTCCCGCCGCCCCTGACCCCGCAACCGGTCCCCGGACTGGTCGCACGGGGCGCCGTGATCGCCGTGTGGGGACCGACCGGAGCACCGGGCCGGACCACGGTCGCGGTCACCCTCGCCGACGAGCTCGCCCGCCTCGGCGGCCGCACGTTGCTGGTCGACGCCGACGTCTACGGCGGGGTGGTCGCGGCGCAGCTCGGCCTGCTCGACGACTCGCCCGGTCTCGCCGCGGCCTGCCGCCACGCGAGCGGCGGCCGGCTCGACCCCTCGGTGCTGGCCGGGCTCGCGTGGCAGCTCGGCGAACGGCTGCGGGTGCTGACCGGGCTGCCCCGCGCCGACCGCTGGCCGGAGCTGCGGCCCGCCGGCGTGACGGCGGTGGTGGACGCGGCACGTGGACTCGCGGAGTTCACCGTGCTCGACCTCGGGTTCAGCGTGGAACAGGACGAGGAGCTCTCGTACGACACCGCGGCCCCGCGTCGCAACGGCGCGACCCTCGCCGCGCTCGACGCCGCCGACCTGGTGCTGGTCGTGGGCGCCGCCGATCCGGTGGGCGTGCAGCGGTTGGTCCGCGCGACCGTCGAGCTGCGCGAGGCCGACGTCGAGACCCCGGCCTGGATCGTCCTCAACCGGGTCCGCCCCGGCGCCGTGCCGGGCGACCCCCGGGTCGAGCTCGCGGCGGCGGTGCGGCGGTTCACCGGCTTGGACCCCGCGGCGTACCTGCCGGCCGACGGTCCGAGCCTCGACGCCGCCGTCGCGGTCGGCCGCACGCTGGCCGAGATCCGGCCGGGCAGCCCGCTGCGTGTCGCCGTCGGCGAGCTCGCGGCGACCCTCGCCGGGGTGCCG